>NZ_JABRVS010000001.1:2126240-2429988 GCF_013248905.1 Shewanella sp. VB17 | reverse complement strand
GCATAAGGATGATCGAAAAGTCGCTTAACAATAATATGGCTACCTTTAACTAGCCGCATCTTGTGCGCTGAGCCCGTTTGAGTAACCTGACCTAAAATGTTGTCCACCCATGGACCCGCGGCATTCACCACTCCCTTAGCGATAACGTCTTCTATTTCTCCGTCACTGTTTTTTAATGATACATGCCAATATTGGCCCTCTCGTCTTGCGGCAATCACTTCGGTTTGTGTCAATATGTGCGCACTGCGCTCTCTAGCATCAAGCGCATTTAATACCACAAGTCTTGCATCTTGTACCCAAGCATCTGAATAAGCAAAACCCTGCTTGAATCCTTTTTTTAACGGTTCACCAGTAAGATGTTGGCCCAATTTAATCGACTCACTTCCAGGCAGTATTTCCCGTTTGGCCAAGTGATCATAAAGAAATAATCCCGCTCGAATCAACCAAGTCGGTCGTTGTTCAGGCGCATGGGGCATAATGAAACGTAGAGGTCCAATGATATGTGGCGCAGAACGGAGTAATATTTCACGTTCTTTTAATGATTTACGCACAAGTGAAAATTCATAGTGCTCAAGATAACGTAATCCTCCATGAATTAATTTAGTGCTAGCCGATGAAGTATGCTGTGCTAAATCATCTTTTTCACACAATAAAACAGATAAACCACGGCCAGCAGCGTCACGCGCAATCCCCGCACCATTAATGCCACCACCAATCACTAACAGATCATAAATCATAAAATACTCTTGTTCGAATGAATGTTTCAACAGGCTAAATTTACGCCAGAAACGAACATTAAACAACATTTAATTTTCGAAAAGATTCGCTTTATTGTTATTTATATTTCAGTGCCGTGTATATCCATAAAAAAACCACAGCAAGCTGTGGTTTTTTACTTCACTATATTAAACCTGTTATTTACAATGCTAAGACAAGATGTAAACTTGCAGCTAATGCCCCACCAGTTAATGAGCCGACGACTGGGATCCAAGAATAAGACCAATCACTATCACGTTTGGCGGCAATGGGCAGTATAGAATGCATAATACGTGGTGCTAAATCACGTGCTGGATTCATTGCATAACCTGTCGTGCCACCCAATGACACACCAATACCAAGTACGACCAATCCGACAGGTAAGGCATCCATCGCCCCTAAAGACACCTGTGGCGACACCATATGTAAAATAGCAAATACCAATACAAACGTGGCAATGACTTCTGACGCTAAATTCCCCGACATACTGCGTATTGCAGGCCCTGTACAAAAAACAGCTAGTTTAGTATCACCACATTCAGTATCTTCAAAGTGTTTTCTATAAATAAACCACACTAGAAATGCCCCTACCATGCCCCCTGCCATTTGCGCACAAATGTAGCCAAAAACCCCACTCCAAGCAAACTTATTACACAAAGCCAATGCCAGTGTGACAGCTGGATTTAAATGTGCTCCGCTATACGCTGCAACACTAAATGCGGCAATAAATACCGCCATCGCCCAACCAAAAGCAATCACGATCAAACCACTGTTCTGGCCTTTCGTTTTATTTAAAAGTACATTGGCGACCACGCCATTCCCAAGTAACACTAATAGCGTGGTACCGATAAATTCAGCAAAAAGAGGAGTCATAATTATTCCATTAACCTATATTGTTGCAGACCAATTATTGATAATTGAGTTGCATTGCTTTAAAAAACCATGCTACTGAAACATCAACACTGAGTTCTTTTTATTTATCTTGATCAGCCCAAAAACAAGTTGCATCAACAGCACGCTGCCAACCTTTTATACGCTGTTCAATATCGCTCTTGCTCATACTATGGTCAAAACGTGTATCCAATTGCCACTGTCCTTGTACGTCATCAATATCATTCCAATAACCTACCGCTAACCCCGCAAAATAAGCAGCGCCCAATGCCGTTGTTTCGGTCACTTTTGGTCGGATAACACCAAGTTCTAAGATATCAGCTTGTAATTGCATTAATAAATTATTCACCGAGGCGCCACCATCGACACGTAATTCCGGCACACTAATACCAGAATCTGCTTCCATTGCGTTAAGTACATCACGTGTTTGATAGGCAATACTTTCTAATCCTGCACGGGCAATATGTGCAGCCGTAGTTCCTTGTGTCGCACCGAACATTGAGCCTCGCGCTTCTTGATTCCAATGTGGGGCACCTAACCCAGCAAAAGCAGGCACTAAATATAAACCATCACTGTCTTTGACACTTCCTGCCAATTGCATGACTTCTGCAGATGAGTTAATTAAGCCTATCCCATCACGTAGCCATTTCACCACAGCACCACCACTAAAAATACTTCCCTCGAGTGCATAATGGGTTTGCCCATTATATTGCCAAGCAATCGTCGTAATGAGATTATTATGCGATGCCACAGGTTGAGTGCCTGTATTCATCATCATAAAACACCCTGTCCCATATGTATTTTTTACCATGCCAGGCTGAGTACATTGCTGCCCAAACAAGGCGGCTTGTTGATCACCAGCAATCCCCGTAATTGGGATATGATCACCTAATAAAGGATCAACCACGACTCCATAATGCTCACTGGATGAACGTACTTCTGGTAACATACTTAATGGAATATCGAGTAATTCCAGTAGTTCATTATCCCAACTCAGTGTATGGATATTAAATAACATAGTACGTGAAGCATTAGTGACATCGGTGATATGCGATTGCCCCTTTGTCAAATTCCACACTAACCATGAATCTATTGTGCCAAACGCGAGTTTCCCAGCGTTTGCTCGCTCTCTTGCACCATCAATATTATCAAGAATCCATTTAACTTTACTGGCTGAAAAATAAGCATCGATAGGTAAACCCGTTTTATCACGGATCATTTGTTCAAGGCCATCATTTTTCAAGGTATCACAGAACGCTGCGGTACGACGATCTTGCCAGACAATTGCATTGTAAATAGGAAGACCTGTTTCTCTATCCCAAATAACCGTTGTTTCACGTTGATTTGTGATCCCCATTGCAGCGATTTGATTACTATTAAGTTGGGATTGGCTGAGTGCATCAATAGCAACGCTACGCTGGCTTTCCCAAATCTCCATGGGATCGTGTTCAACCCAACCTGCATGTGGGTAAATTTGACTAAATTCTTTTTGTGCTATTGAAATCATGTTACCAGCACGGTCAAAAATAATGGCGCGTGAACTTGTCGTTCCTTGATCTAAGGCCATGATAAATTTATCTTGCATTTCGTTACTCCAATAAACGAATTAAGGATGGGCACTTACGCTCTTGTTATATGTTGTTGTAATAAAGATAATAAGTGTGAGACCAGAGATTACATTACTTTTCTGAATAAAAGCGAACAATAAATGGTATTTAAGCAAACATAATTTTTCGGTTTAATACAAAAGTATGGCAACCTATCCGTACAAACAATACAGTTTCACCCATTATTGGCGTGTTTATAAGGACCTTAATTATGGCTGAAAGAGATAAGGATTAATGTGCGATATAAAGTTCAGTGCCACTTTCATTAAGTACACGTGCAATGTCAGCACTCACTGATTGATCAGTAAACAAGGCTTTAATTTGTGAAAGATGGCCAGATTGAACTAATGCCGGACGATTAAATTTTGAATGATCAGCCACAAGAAACACATGACGAGATTGTTCAATAATCGCTTCTGTAATTCTAACCTCTCTTAAATCAAAATCACGTAATGTGCCATCCATTTCAATACTAGATGTGCCTATAATGGCATAATCGACTCTGAATTTTTTAATAAACTCAATCGTAGCCTCACCTATAATGCCTTTATCTCGAGGACGCATTATCCCACCAGCGACAATCACTTCACAATCAGTGTAATCACACATCATAGAGGCGACATTAAGGTTATTGGTAATAATACGCAAACCAGTATGGTGCAGTAAGGCGCCAGCAACAGCCTCAGTGCTAGTCCCTAAACTAATAAATAAAGACGCTTGATTAGGGATCTGTAACGCAAGACACTCTGCGATACGTGTCTTTTCATTGGAAAGCATGACTTGTCGAGTATTATAAGCCACATTTTCCACACTAGAGAGTGTGCTGGCTCCACCATGCACTCTTTGTAACAAACTGGCATCTGCAAGTTGATTAATATCACGGCGAATAGTCTGTGGAGTCACATCAAAATACACGGCCAATTTTTCAACACTCGCATGACCATCACGCTTAACTCTAGTCAGTAGTGCTTGTTGACGTTGATTCAAAATCATAGAATGCCACAATATGAGTAAAAGTGATTAAATATTGCTTACAACGTCAAGCAACCTAATTATGGGTAATGACGCATAGCCTGCCTAAGCGCTTATCAATACACATGATGAGTTTACATTTTTAATGCCCGCGAGTCACTATCGCTCAATATTGGCCTTAACTTAGTAAGCAACGAGTCCATATCGTCCAACGAATACGACAATATCGTTACGAATCTGAACATGATAAGATATGAACAAAAAAGGTATCTTATGTTAACAATTTACGATCTTAAACCAAAATTTCAAAACGTTCTTAGGCCTATCGTGGTGAAACTTGCAGATAAAGGGATCAGCGCAAATCAAGTGACTTGGTTTGCCGTGCTACTGTCCGCATCCTGTGGTGCGCTTATTTATATCAGCAAAGAGGCTGTAATATCATTACTTTTATTGCCAATCATCCTTTTGTTAAGAATGGGATTAAATGCCATTGATGGGATGTTAGCCCGTGAGCATAATATGCAAACAAAAAAAGGAGCAATGCTAAATGAAATGACCGATGTCATCTCTGATACTGTCATGTACTTACCTCTTGCATTCTGTTCTATTGTTTCACCTGTTTTACTCGTTGCTTTTGTTATTGTTGGCATATTTACCGAAATGGCGGGAGTCGTTGCACAAACAATTAACCATGACCGCCGATACGATGGGCCAATGGGTAAAAGTGATCGTGCTTTTACAATGGGCTTATTCGCTATTTTATTAGCATGTGAACTGTTATCTGAAACTTGGGTTTCTGTTTATTTAACGGTGGCGGGACTCTTAGGTTTAGTGACCTTGTATAAACGCATGCATCATGGAACGAAATAATCTATCTAGACGCGTTATTAATATACCCAAATGACCTCAAAATGCAGGGACTTTGAAACGAGCATCTTTAAAGTGGCTTGGATATAGATCCACGTTAGGCCAATAACTCCCTTTGTTATTGGCCTTCGTCTACATCTTGATAAAAATGAGTAATACACTGTTTCGACAACGTACTAAAAGCACGATTAAGTTGCTCAATAAATGTCGATGCCTGTTTGGTGACTGTGATACTTTCACCGATAATAACATCACAATTAAAGGGTACCAAAAGTGCTTCTCCCTTTGGCAGAGATCGACCTAGCCCTTGTAACATCACTGGCGTGACCTTGGTATCATTACGCTCATTGAGCAAAAAAAAGACCCCATTTTTTAGCTTACTCATTTGCTCTGGTTTACCACGACTCCCTTCTGGAAATAAAATTAAAATATCACCATTATCTAGCGCCTTATGACACTCTGAAAATAAGGCTTCACGTTCAGTGATCCCACTCCTGTCCATAGGCACGATATCAATACATTTTAATGCTAGCCATGCGAGCAAACCACCTTGACCTAAAAAATAATCAACGGCAGCAACAGGCCGTACTCGGTGTATCATTGATAAAGGGTATAAACTCATTAATACGATGGTATCTAAATGACTATTATGATTAGCAACAATCACAGCAGGACCTTTTTTCGGTAATTTATCATGACCACGAAGATTCAGACCTAAGACAACAAATACGATAGGCTTAATGATTAATCCAAAAAAAAGTATTTTAAACAATCTATCCATAGTTAATAGCTTACGTAATAGAGATAATGAAAAAATAAGGGTGCAGTATAAGTTAAACTGTCCAATCGGTCTAAAATTCCACCATGACCAGGGATTAGATGTCCACTATCTTTAATGTGTAAATCACGTTTTACTGAAGAAATGACCACATCACCAATAAAACCACTGACACTCATTAGCATTCCAGCCATAAGACCTTGGTTAAACGTCAATGGTGTGAGCATTGGAGCAATGAAGCCTGAACAGAAAGTAATGGTGACGACACCACCAATAAAACCTTCCCACGTTTTATTTGGGCTGACTTTAGGAATTATTTTGTGTTTACCCAGTATTTTACCCCATACATACTGGCAAACATCATTAAACTCCGTCATAAATAATAAAAATAATACAGGGCCAATAATACCGGCTTGATTGTTTTTTTCTGGTAATACTAATAAGTAAGCAATATGGCTAATACTGTAAACTGTTAACATTGTTCCCCAATGAACAATACCTGCAGAACGAATAAAACCTTTCATATCACCAATAAGTACCATCCGCATTGGTAAAAATAAAAAAACATACACTGGAATGAAAATAATAAACATGCCATACCAGCCTATTGCTACCCAATAATACTGAAATGGAATAGATAAATATGCCCAAAATATGACTCTACGATCAGTCAGACGCATAGGTACTATAGACAGAAATTCTTTTAATGCTAAAAAACTTAAAAAAGCAAAAAATACCATAGATAAGGTATTGCCACTGAGCAACACAGCAAATAGGATGCCTATCATCACCCACCAAGATCGAATACGTTGATGTAGCTCTGTGTAATTTTTATCTGGAGACTTTACTTGAATAGTATAACAAGTAATGGATGCTACCACTAATAATATGATGACCATCACCATCATATAAAATACATTGTCTGCGACACTCAACATCGTAACTTCACCTTGCAAATGATTAAAATTTCAGTGATTGAAAAATGTGTTTTCTTACATTAAGCACTGATAAAAATACCCTTATATTATCGCTAACAATATACCATGAAAAATATCTATAACTAAATGAGATAATAGTACTAAGTGTCTATTTTTATGTCACAACCATTACGATAACAAAAAAACTTTTTGTGGCGAAAAAATCATCAACCCCAATGCCACATGACGTAATTAAATCTAATGCGGAATTGTTTATATACCTCTCGACATTAAACAATGAAAAAGTGTAACCTGAAATACAAATGCCTTTAACTAGGTTTAATAATGTTTTTAAAACAACAAAATTAATAAAAACAACACCATCTATAATCAACAATAATCTATACCACTTGCATGATTAAAATAAGTTACCATCAGGAATATATGCCATGGAACAACAAAAAGTATCATTTATCATTCTTTTTTTATTTTTTATCTTTAGCTTTAGCTCATACGCTAATAACGAAAAAACAGGTCACTTACACCATTACAATACTAAAAAAAATCTGGATGAATGGGTTAGTTTTGAGGGGAATGATACCGCATTGTCGGCCGTTGATGCTTTAAATGTAAGTAATAAGAAGCATGGGGAGCTACAAACAAACTCTCTCTTGATTGATTGGCTCAAGCATAACATCGATGGGCCATATCCATCAGAATCACATACTGAAATGGCCATTATTAACGAAGCTTCAGTACTGTTTTTAACATCAATATCAACGGGATTACCCCATCATGAATTATTTGATATAGAAGGTGTTAGGCAACTCTTTTTTCAAAGCTTACGCTTTGAACTTGAACTACTCCCCCTATCTACTAATATTGAAGAATCTTATCTTGATCGCTACTATAAATATAATGTGCTTAAATTGGCAGTGTATTCTGTCGCGCTTGATATTGCTTTAAAAATGAATGGCGAACAAGCGTTAATCAGAACACTCTCTGACATTTCTAATAGCCGTCAACACCCATCAATTAGACAATGGTTGATCGCCGAATTTACCAATAATCAAACCCTCATTGAATCCTTTTTGTTAAAACAGCTTCAACTTTCAGCTAGCGTCTGGCATCCAGCATATGATGAGTTCAGTCAGGCGCTCTACAGATCGCACCCTTATGCAAGAGTCGCTGCTTATGCCCAAGAACGGCTAATACACCAATGGCCTTATATGACGCTTTCAAAGCAAGCTGTAATGTCAAACTGGTATACCCAACTTCAACCTTTACCTAATCATAAATACGGATATTCAATCGTTGGTGAAGCTATTTCAAATTATGCGAGAGAAGAAGTACAAACACCACACCACAGTCGATGGTCATCTGTATCTTTTGTTGCCATCAGTATCGGTTTATTAATCATACCTGAATTAGCCATACCCGAAATAGTGGGTGAATTGGCCTTAGGCGAATTAGCGCAAGAACTCATATTCGCACGCTCTATGTTTCGGGGAGGGACTGTAGCTGATGCGCTATACACACAAAGAGCTGCTGAATTAGCAGCTGCGGAGTCAGCGACCATCGAGACACCGATGACGTTACAAAAAGCGCTTCAAAATAGTGAGCTTCTGGATCAAGATCTACTTGGAGAAGAAATTGGCCCACGTTTGTTTCATTATTTAGGAACTGATGCCGTCGAAGGTATCGACTACGTAGCACAGGTTAATCAAAAATTGAGGCGTATTCGCCGATTTCCTTCTACTGAAAAATATGCGCTTTTTGAAGAACTCGGTTCTTTTGGCCAGTATCCCATTATTCAAGCAGAAGAAGCATCCTGGGTCGTTAAACAGTTATCCGAAAGTGGTAATAACTGGGTTAACTCTGGCGAATTTCGCCATGTACTATTATTGGGAAAAGGCAAACCTGAATCCTTATTCACTCATTACGCCAATAATGTAAAAAGCCGTTACCAGATCCCTGCGAGTCATTTATATAGCGATGGGTATATTACATCACGTCGATTGGAGAATATTTTCCCAAAAATGAACAATAACCAACTTGCAGATCTCACCTTTGATGACCGCTTAGACATTGTTGCACATGGTAACCCATATGGTCCTGTCAGTATTGGTAATATTGACATAGAAACGTCAATTTCTCCTCGTGGTTTGGTTGAACAACTCAAGGCACAAGGATTAAGGCAAGTCGGAGTATTGAAACTCCAATCGTGTAATGTAGGAGGAGGATTTTATTTACCCGCACTCTCATCTGAATTACAGCGAGCAGGTATAGACGTCGGCTTTATCTCTGCTCCTAAAGGTTATCTCGTCCAACTTCCCGGTTTACCCAGAGCCGTTTTCGATCCTTTTCCAACATTTAGCTCAGATCGCTATGAGATAATATCAACTGGACTTCACCAAGGTTTTTCAGGAACCAGATACATTAACCATTAATAGACACAAAAATAAAAACAGCAAAATTGTTATTCACTTTGCTGTTTTCACACATCCGCTCGACCAATGTTTGAGTTAAATAGCGACATTTACTTTAGCAAAAATCAAGATCATAACGGATTGTCATCACATCAATTTCTGTCACTGTCACCGAAACAGCAACTGACGGTGTCATAGTCTGGAAATGGCTCTTATATCCACATAAAAACATGATCTACAAGTAACGCAATATACGTGCCGAACAATCATTTTTTACACCATAGTGATTGTAAATTGCTACGTAGATCGCAAATAATTCACCTCATAGATAAAATGAGAAGCATACTTAATGCTGCATCAGTATTGCTATGCTAAAATAAAATGGTAAATTGGTATTACCATTTTATTTTAGCGTAATAAGAGCCAGAAAATGAAAAAAAAGTTAACATTAGTGTCATATAATAAATGTTAAATGATAGTTTTTATGCATTAAAATGCCGAATATATAGGTTTATAATATAAAACCGCATAAAAACAACCATTTTAGAATAAACAGTTCAAGCACAAAGGTAGTAAAGGTGCAGTTTATCTTTATTTATGCTAAAATGACTAAGGGTGTAATTGGTCTTACCAATTTAACAGTTCCGATATGTCTTGTGTCGCATCAAGTGTCTATAGCAACAAAACACTCAGAACACAAACCACTCGGAAATGAGTTCCCTGCACTTAAGCAACACAGTGAGGAAGCTTTAAGACTTAGCTATTGGTATATCGATGTCATTACGTTTTACTACTGACATCAATAACCAATAACACGTATCTCAACTAAAAGGTATTTGTACTATGATCGAAAAAACTAAGCCATTTGCTAATGCGTGGAAAGACTTTGTTTATGGCCAATGGGAAAATGAAGTCAATATTCGTGACTTTATTCAAACTAATTATACCCCTTATGACGGTGATGAGTCTTTTTTAACACCAGCCACTCTTGCCACCACTCAACTTTGGGACAAGGTCATGGTTGGAGTAAAGCAAGAAAATACGACTCATGCCCCTGTAGATTTCGACACCGAAACAGTATCGACCATTACTTCACATCAAGCTGGCTACATAGAGCAAAGTCTTGAGACCATTGTTGGCCTGCAAACTGAAGCACCACTTAAACGCGCAATGTTGCCCAATGGCGGAATTCGCATGGTTGAAAGCTCGTGTAAAGCTTACAACCGACAGCTCAGCCCTAAAATTAAATATCTATATTCAGAACTGCGTAAAACCCACAATCAAGGTGTTTTCGATATTTACACACCTGAAATCATGGGTTGCCGTAAATCCGGTATTTTAACTGGCTTGCCTGATGCTTACGGCCGTGGTCGGATCATTGGTGATTATCGCCGTATCGCCCTTTACGGAATAGATTATTTAATCGATGATAAATTAGCTCAGTTTACTTCACTGCAACCAGACTTAGAAACAGGTAAAGATTTATCTTACACAATGCAACTTCGTGAAGAAATTGCTGAGCAACATCGAGCGCTAGGCCAAATGAAGGTCATGGCGACAAGCTATGGTTTTGACATTTCTCTACCTGCAACTAATGCACAAGAAGCCATTCAGTGGACTTACTTCGGTTATCTCGCAGCAGTTAAGAGCCAAAATGGCGCGGCCATGTCACTTGGGCGTACATCGAGCTTTTTGGACATCTATATCGAACGAGACATTAAAAATGGGGTGTTAACAGAACAACAAGCCCAGGAAATGGTTGATCATTTCGTCATGAAGCTGCGAATGGTTCGTTTTTTACGCACTCCTGAATACGATGAGCTATTCTCTGGTGATCCTATCTGGGCAACTGAATCTATTGCGGGAATGGGACTCGATGGCCGTACTTTAGTCACTAAATCTAGCTTTCGATTTTTACACACACTGTATAACATGGGGCCTAGTCCAGAGCCGAACATTACCGTATTATGGTCTGAAAAATTACCATTAACGTTTAAAAAATACTGTGCGAAAGTGTCTATCGACACTAGCTCAATTCAATATGAAAACGATGATTTAATGCGTCCTGACTTTAGCTCTGATGACTATGCGATTGCATGCTGTGTGAGTCCTATGGTTGTCGGCAAACATATGCAATTTTTCGGTGCTCGTGCAAATTTAGCAAAAACGATGCTTTATGCCATCAATGGCGGTGTCGATGAAAAGCTTAAAATTCAAATAGGCCCTAAATCTACAGCAATTACCTCTGAAGTATTAGATTTTGACGATGTCATGACTCGCTTAGACAGTATGATGGATTGGTTAGCGATACAATATGTGACCGCATTGAATGCTATTCACTTCATGCACGATAAATATTCTTATGAAGCCGCCCTTATGGCACTCCATGATCGTGATGTACGTCGTACAATGGCCTGTGGTATTGCAGGTCTATCTATCGCGGCTGATTCACTTTCTGCCATCAAATTTGCACAAGTAAAACCCATACGTGATGAACATGGCATTGCTGTCGATTTCGACATCCAAGGTGACTATCCTAAATTTGGTAACAACGATGCACGCGTTGATGATTTAGCTATTGAGCTTGTAGAACGTTTTATGGCTAAAATACGCGATATGAAAATGTACCGTAATGCGATACCAACTCAGTCTATTTTAACCATTACATCTAATGTCGTGTATGGTAAGAAAACAGGCACAACACCAGATGGGCGTCCAGCAGGCGCACCCTTTGCTCCGGGTGCAAACCCCATGCATGGACGTGATGAAAATGGCGCCATTGCATCACTTACTTCTGTTGCTAAGCTTCCCTTTGCTCACGCCCAAGACGGCATCTCTTATACTTTTTCTATTGTGCCAAAGGCACTTGGTAAAGATGAAGATGGTCGACGTGCAAACTTAGCAGCACTGATGGACGGTTATTTCGCACATAACGAAAACCGCGAAGGCGGTCAACATTTAAACATCAATGTGATGAATCGTGAAATGCTTGAAGATGCTGTAGTGAATCCAGATAAATATCCTCAGCTCACTATTCGTGTATCTGGTTATGCCGTTCGTTTCAACGCACTGACTCCAGAACAGCAGCAAGATGTTATCACTCGTACCTTTACTACCAGTATGTAAACGTCACTCATTTTGAACGATAAAGGCAAATAAAAAGCTAACACTACACGATACGCAGAGTGTATAGCCAATACCCAAACAGTGATCGCGGCAAATACTGCATCATTTCACTGTTTGGGTATATTTATTTTTAAAACAGAACAGATACATAGGGAGTTATCATGGCAGTAACAGGTCGTATCCACTCATTGGAATCCTTCGGCACCGTAGATGGGCCAGGTATCCGATTTGTCACTTTCATGCAAGGCTGTTTAATGCGTTGCCAATACTGTCACAACCGTGACACTTGGGATCTTCACAGTGGTACAGAAATTGATGTCGACACACTCATGTCTCAAATTGTTAGCTACCGCCCTTTTTATCAAGCCAATGGCGGAGGAGTGACTGCTAGCGGCGGTGAGGCCATACTCCAAGCCCCCTTTATCTCAGCTCTTTTTCAAGCATGTAGAAAAGAAGGTATTCATACCTGTTTAGACACTAATGGGTTTGTCAGAAAATATACACACGACATAGATGAGCTGCTCGATAATACTGATCTGATCCTCCTTGACATAAAACATATCGATGATCAACGACATATCGACCTTACAAAGGTCAGTAATCATCGTACCTTACAATTTGCAGAATACTTACACCAACGCCAACAAAAAACCTGGATACGTTATGTTATTGTTGAAGGATACACAGACGATATTGCCTCAGCAAAAAAGCTCGCTGATTTTCTTAAGCCTATGGCCAATGTAGAAAAGATAGAACTGCTCCCTTATCACGAACTAGGTAAGCATAAATGGGAAGCCTTAGGTGAAAAATATGAACTGGATCAAATTTCTCCCCCATCAACTGACACAATGGAGCAAATAAAGCGCGTCTTTATCAATGCGGGATTAAACGCTATCTACTAATAATGTTAAGATACTCCAATATTAAAACGAACCAGCTATACTCAATTAAAGTTCTTCCCAATATTGTTCATCTAAGCATTCAAATGCCGCTTTTAAAATAAGCGCCATATCGAAATAACATGCTTTAGGTCCCAAGGGATGACAACGGATCCCCATTGCGATCATTTTAGCGGTTAATGTATCGCACCACCCCAGTAAAGTAAGTGGTAATGGGTGACGAGATCGCCAACCTAGCCATAGCAAGCCTTGAATAGGCAAGCTAATAAAAAACAAGGCTAATGTAATGGCTTGTGGTAGAAATGCCCAGCCGTGAATAGATAACTGACTCGCAGCAGCCAATAAAGCCAAAATAGGCATAACTGGCAAAGCGAGCCGAGTGGCACGAATAACGCGATATTCTGGAAAGTAAAAACTAAGTTGTCTGGCCATCGGCCAAGTCCTCATATATTGATGACCCTGACCTAGCATTTTGAAAACTTGAATGCTCAAAAATTACACCAATTTAATGTGATACTGCTTCTACCATAGCACAAGGTCAAATGGAGCCCCAAGGCATTGTGAGGCCTAAGTTAACAATTTTCGCTCTGATCTCAGAGCATTTCTAACGACTTCGGTATTTTTTACCAAGAAAGTCATTATTGTACAGTGACAAATGTTCACTACATTGTAAAAGGTTTTAAAGATGTCAAATAAACTGGTATTAGTTCTTAACTGCGGTAGCTCATCACTAAAATTTGCGATTATCGACGCCTTAACAGGTGACGACAAAATCTCAGGCTTAGCTGAATGTTTCGGCCTTGAAGATGCTAAAATCAAATGGAAAGTGGATGGAATTAAGCAAACTGCTAACCTAGGTGCATTCACTGCACATAGCGAAGCAATTGAATATATCGTTAATCACATTCTAAGTGCTCATCCTAACATTGCCGCACAAATCCATGCCATCGGACACCGTGTTGTGCATGGCGGTGAAAAATTCACCCAATCAGTGATTATCGACAATAGGGTAATACAAGGTATTGAAGATTGTGCCGCACTGGCTCCACTTCATAATCCAGCTCACTTAATCGGCATTCGCGCAGCAGAAGCCTCTTTTCCTGAATTACCACAAATTGCCGTATTCGATACGGCTTTTCATCAAACGATGCCAGAGAAAGCTTTCATCTACGCACTTCCCTATACACTATACCGAGAAAATAGCATCCGACGTTACGGCATGCATGGCACGAGTCATTTATTCATTAGTCGTGAAGCCGCCAAAGCAATGGACAAAAAAATTGAAGATTGCAACATAATTTGTGCTCACTTAGGTAACGGGGCTTCAGTCGCTGCTATTAAAGGTGGTAAAAGTGTCGACACATCAATGGGAATGACGCCACTTGAAGGGTTAGTCATGGGAACTCGTTGTGGTGATATCGATCCATCAATTATCCATCATTTAGTTAACCATCTAAGCTATACCTTAGATCAAGTTAACAATCTGATGAATAAACAAAGTGGGCTTTTGGGGATTTCTGAACTCACTAGCGATTGTCGCGGCATCGAACAAGCGTACGAAGAAGGTCATAAAGGCGCAACATTAGCCTTAGACATTTTCTGCTACCGTCTGGCTAAGTACATCGCATCTTATACTGTGCCATTAGGGCGTTTAGATGCCCTTGTGTTTACCGGAGGCATAGGTGAAAATTCTGACATTATTCGAGCAAAAGTACTTAATTTACTCGAAATATTTAACTTCGACATTGATGATGAACGCAATAAAGCGGCACGTTTCGGTAAGCAAGGTAAGATCACGACTGCTAACGGTCCCATCGCCATGGTCATTCCAACCAATGAAGAATGGGTAATAGCAGAAGATGCTATGCGTCTTCTTAAATAATACTTGGGACTGAAAACGCTTATCCATTTCAAGAATACAATTTATATTATTTAGTAACAGACAGTTAGCAGTAGAGTGACTCAGTCAGTCTGTGCTTAAAACAGAGGTTTTTATGTCTCGCAATATTATGCTCGTTCCCATCGGCACTGGTGTCGGTCTTACTTCAATCAGTTTGGGGCTGGTTCGAGCTTTTGAGCACCACGGTGTTAAAGTTCGCTTCTTTAAGCCTATTGCACAACAACGTCCACATGATAATGGACCTGAACGGTCGACAACCATTTTAGGTCAATCGCCAACCGTTAATCCATTAACACCTTTTGATATGGATCACGCCGAAGCACTCATTCGCACTGATAAAACCGATGTGTTAATGGAGCAGATCATTGATCGTGCCACACAACATACTGATGATACTGAAACGCTAGTTGTTGAAGGCTTAGTGCAAACGAGAAACCATCCTTTCTCAAGCGATATTAACTACGCCATTGCTAAAGCACTCGACGCAGACATTATTTTTGTTGCCACGCCAGGTAACGAACAACCAACCGCACTAATGAACCGCTTAGAAATCACCCATAACACATGGGGAGGCGTTAGGAATAAACGTATCATTGGTGCCATGATCAACAAAATAGGAGCCCCAGTTGATGATGAAGGTCGTGCTCGCCCCGATCTTTCTGAGGTCTTTGATCATGCCGCTGTACAACGTCCTGATACGACTAACTTGTTTCAACTCCCAAGTAATAGTACATTGCGGATCTTAGCAAGTGTACCTTACCACTTAGATCTGGTTGCACCGCGAGCATCTGATCTGGCTAAGCACCTTAATGCAAACATCATCAACACCGGTGAAATGAACACCCGCCGTTTACGCAAAGTCACTTTCTGTGCACGTAGTATCCCTAATATGGTAACCCACATTAAGACAGACTCTCTATTAGTGACCTCTGGCGATCGTTCAGATGTGATTGTGGCAGCCTGTCTTGCAGCCATGAACGGTGTGAAAATAGGAGCACTACTGCTTACCGGAAGCTATGAGCCTGAGCCTGAGATAATGGCACTGTGCAAACAAGCTTTTGAGACCGGCTTGCCTGTCTTTTTGATTGACACAAATACTTGGCAAACATCACTTAACATTCAACGTTTCGATCATGAAGTGCCTGTTGATGATGCGGTACGTATTGAAGATGTTCAAGAGTACGTCTCCAGTCATATCGATCAACATTGGATTGCCAACGTCACAAAGAACTCTTCCCGTGAACATCGACTCTCTCCACCAGCATTTAGGTATAAGTTAACCGAACTTGCCCGTGCAGCATGTAAAACGGTGGTATTACCTGAAGGGCATGACTCACGGACCATTGAAGCGGCAAGTATTTGTGCTGAACGAGGTATCGCTAAATGTGTGCTACTTGGTAACCGTGATGAAATCGAACGTATTGCCGTCCAACAAGGTGTTAAACTGGGTGCAGGTATTGAAATTATCGAACCGAGTTCTGTACGTGAGCGTTACATTGAACCTATGCTCGATCTGCGACGACATAAAGGCCTGACAGAAGTCGTCGCTCGCGAACAACTTTGTGACAACATGGTATTAGGCACCATGATGCTAGCGCAAAATGAAGTCGACGGCATTGTTTCTGGGGCAGTGAATACGACAGCTCACACGATTCGTCCTCCGCTTCAATTAATAAAAACCGCACCGGGTTCCAGTCTTGTTTCTTCTATTTTCTTTATGTTAATGCCTGATCAAGTACTCGTCTATGGTGACTGTGCCATTAATCCTGATCCAAATGCAGAACAGTTAGCTGATATTGCGATTCAATCTGCTGATTCAGCTGCCGCATTTGGTATCGAGCCACGTGTTGCTATGATCAGCTACTCTACCGGCAGCTCAGGTACCGGTTCTGACGTTGATAAGGTGCGTGAAGCAACACGGATTGCTAAAGATAAGCGCCCCGATCTGATTATTGATGGGCCACTTCAATATGATGCTGCTGTCATGCCTAACGTTGCTCAATCTAAAGCGCCAAATAGTCCAGTTGCAGGCCAAGCAACGGTATTCGTGTTCCCAGATCTAAACACAGGGAATACAACTTACAAAGCAGTACAGAGAAGTGCAGATCTTATTAGTATTGGCCCAATGCTTCAAGGTATGCGTAAGCCTGTTAACGATCTGTCTCGGGGCGCGTTAGTTGACGATATCGTTTACACTATTGCTCTCACGGCGATCCAAGCTTCACAAATTAAATAACGTCTTTATCATCAGCATAAAAATCTGTCATTGACTGACTTTTTATGTTGATGATGTCAAACGTCCTCATGAGTCTGAATTCAGACATCTTATGAGGACGCTGAAGGGAGCATCTTGACGTAGCTTGGGGATATAAACTGAATAAAAATAATAATGACTAACATGCGTCATTTTTTGACCACAAAAATAAATACTTAATAATCATGAAGTTGAATAATGACAGTAAAATCTTCAACACACTTGTCCACAGATTTTGTGGATAACAATACCATTCATCCATAACAGATATGACCTATTTTTGACTTGTAGTCAAGAAAAACATATGCAGTACTGAAATATTCTTGCCAATATCAGTTTAACTAGCGATACTTAGTTCAAATTCACTGCGTGTCATGCATATGAAAATTATCACGATATTTTGTTTTTTTTTCATTTTAGGCTGTGGGCAAGAATCCGCACACCGTACGCCTGAAGATGTTTCATTAGGTTTTTTCACTGCAATTTACATAGATAAAGACATCAAAAAAGCACAACTTTATGTGAACGAGCCTATGAAAGAAGTGATTGCACACTACCATATTGCCTCCTCTGTTCAGCGCCATTTTCTCAATCTATCAATGACGAATGTCACACTGGAAGTCGAAGTAGTCGACATCGACTTTTTCAGAAAATTTACGGACGATGTCAATGTTATTGTTAAAATATATGGACTTAAAGGCGGACGGACTTGGATTGACGACCGTACAATCAAACTTCACAGAAACAATAAAAAATGGAAAATTGTTGAAATTTTACCAGAAGGTGTCAATCGCAATTAACTCATCAATTGAATTAATATCATCTATTCTAATAAGGTATCATCATCCATTTTTAACGGTAAAGACTCAATCACCTCGTCTTTAACTTGGTAATACGCACCTTCGTATTCTTGAACTTCCATAACCACTCCGAATGATTGTTTGTAGGATAGTGTCATATCATGACTTTAATAATATTGCGCCAAAAAAATATTCCTATTCTAGGGTCTGTTTATCTTTCGAGCTTGAATGTTGATCAATCTCAATGAATTTAGTGTAAGGCGTCGAGCGATGAGACTTAATGGCTTAAGTAAAAAGCACGCGACACAGCAATAAAGCCATCGAAATGAGCACTAGGGCAAGGTTTGTTGACCCTTTCTACTGCGTTATCACTTGTCGGTGTAGGATCACTAGACTACACCAGCTCTAACATGTATAAAAATCGACAATAGATTGCAAGAACAACCATGAAAGATAAACAGACCTTAGTGACTCATCATATCAGGCACTGGCCATGAGTTACACAATACTTTCACTTTCGTTACCTAAAATAGGCCATTATTATGAAAAAAAGCCTAAATATGTTCCATTGGACTGAAAGTTAAACATGATTTTAATGTGGCTAAAAATCGATGGCTCCGACAGCAACACTTAAGTCATGGTCACATCAGAGCACTCTAAGATAGGATTAAACGAAAAATAATATTATAAAAAATACACAAAAATCGGAATCGACAACCAAAATAGACAGGAGATACTTGTCTCTACACTCGCCTATAGCGTAATACTTTTAGCGCCTTATTAGGATCTCTATCAGTAAACACCTCAGGATTGGCTAATTGTTCCACAAATACCAAGTTAGGACTGTACTCCGCCACTTGTCCCATCAAAAACTCAATCCCAAGCTCTGGTGCATTAAGGCACAAAAGCACTTCCCCATCAGGCGTTAAGAGCTCAGGTAAACGCTTGAGTAATCTAGAATAATCTTTAGTTGCAACAAAGCTACCTTTTTGATTACTGGGGGGATCTGCAATGATCATTTCATAAGGCCCTAATTTCGTTAACTTGCCCCAAGATTTAAAAATATCATGACCAAAAAAACGCGCACCTGAAGGTAAGTGATTAAGCAGATGATTTTGCTTACCTATCGATAAGGCACCTTTACTCATATCAATATTTACCACACTGTCAGCCCCTCCTTGCAAGGCTGCCACTGAAAACGCACAAGTATACGCAAAAAGATTGAGCACCTTTTTATCTGCTGCATGATCTCTCACCCATTGCCTACCATTCTTCATATCTAAAAAAAGACCATGATTTTGGCCTCTTAAAAGATGTATATGAAACTCAGCCCCATTTTCACGCACAAGGTGTTGTTCAGGCACGACACCAGCAAGCACTTCTGTATGAGTTTGACCGCTATTTCGATATTGATAAACCAGATTCATCGAGCCGTTAACTGTATCTTGCTCATCCCATAGCTGAGATAATCTGTCCATTGCTAATACAAGATCATCTTCTGCTAACGATTTAAAACTGGTCAACAAGAGTACTGGTGGAAACCAATCTAAACATACATGTTCCATACCAGGATAAATACCGCCACGCCCATGAAAAAGGCGGTTAACTTCTTCATCTAAAGTAACATTGTTCAATTCATCAAAAAATAACTGCATTACATTCACTTCTAACCTAAATACGCCTAAAAAATTTGTTTTATTGAACTAAGTACTGAAGGTTTACTCTTCTTCAATACATGCGACTTCTGATGTCGCTTCTGGCTCAAGTTCATTCACATCATCAGCTAATAAAATGGCGAACCAACGGCCACCTTCGCTCGACTCCAAGGCGATTTTAACCACCATAGTTAACGGCACAGATAAAAGCATGCCGACAGAACCCAGTAACCATCCCCAAAAAATCAAAGACAAAAATACCACCAAAGTAGAAAGCCCCAATCCCCTGCCCATGTATTTAGGCTCTATTACGTTCCCCATCACCATATTAGTGCCAAAATACAATAAAGCTGTCGCTCCAGCTGCCGCAGGGCCAAGCTGAATAAACGCTAAAAGTACCGACGGAATAGCGGCAATAATGGATCCTATATTGGGAATATAATTAAGCAAAAAAGCCACCACGGCCCATAATAACGCATAATCAACGCCAATGACTGCTAGCCCTATTCCAACAATCACTCCAGTTGCAACACTGATTAAAGTTTTAATCAGCATATACTGATTAACTGATTGCAAAAATCGATCTATCTGTTGCATTCTCATGTCAGGATCGTCTAAAGCGAAGTGCAGCTTTTTAGGCAAGGTTTCAGATTCAAATAACATAAAGACAACCGTCAATATGATTAAAAACAAATTAGCCATAACACTACCAACGCCAGATAACATATTGGTAGTCATAGACAGCGCTACGCCAGGATCAAAATACGCCAGCATTTGCTCTTTACTTATGATGATATTAAGCGTGCGTAATTTATCAATTATCCAGCCAAATTGCTCAACGAGTTGATCCCTATAATGAGGAAGTTGGCTAGAAAATTCGTTGATAGAACTGCCCACAACTTGTGCTAACCACAGCCCCATGAGTACAATAAATACCATCAGAAACAACACTGATAACGCCCTAGGAACACGTAATTTGGTACTCCAATCAATAATTGGGTTACAAATCACCGCAATAAAAGCAGAGAGCACAAAAGGGACCACAATGGGACTTGCCGTTTTAATACCTGCAAGAATCACCACAATAAAAGCTAAAATGGCAAACCCTTTATAGGTCGCGGATTGAGCATCAATTCTCGGCATTTTAAATAAATTCCTTCACGATTAAGTAATACATTGATAGGCTTACTAGTAACTTCAAAAATAGAGCAACTCAACATGATGAAATCAGACACTGCTGTCATTCGTATCAAAAATCTACGTCTTCGCACATTCATAGGCATTAAGGACGATGAGACCCAAAACAAACAAGATGTGTTAATCAATGCTGAAATTCACTATTGTGCAGAAAAAGCACGTAATAGTGACAATATGGTTGACGCCCTGAATTATCGCACGATAACCAAAAAAATCATCTCATTAGTTGAAGATAATCGATTTTCTTTATTGGAGCACCTTACTGGCCAAGTACTGGATATCACCAGTGAACATGCTTGGGTCGACTTCGCTAAAGTAGAAATAGACAAACCACATGCTCTACGCTTTGCTGATTCTGTGTCGATGGAACTACGCTATGTGAATAACATTGATTAATTTTAGACTATAAATCAAATATATGGCTGTACTTCATTCTCTGCAGCCATACATAAAAAATAAGCTTTATTCATCACCACATTCATTGAACATAGTTAATTTTCTTTAGGAGAACATCTTATCGTTCAAATACTTGCTATTGTCACTAAGCATGATTGAAGCAACTTTGCTATCCTGAAAGTATATTAACTTTACACATGATGAAATACGATGAAAATATTGATAACCGGGGGCAACGGATTTATTGGGCATCAAGTAGTCAAAGCTTTAGAAAGTCATCATCAACTGTGTATCCTGTCGCGTTCTCCCGCCCAAGCCAGAGAGAAACTTGGAACTCAACATCACTATAAAAACAGTCTACACGACTTATCTCATCTTAATGACTTTGATGCTGTGATCAATTTAGCCGGTGAGCCTATCGCCAACAAACGTTGGTCTGCTCATCAAAAAAACACGATTTGTCAGACTCGTTGGCAACTCACAGACAGGTTATCTGAACTCATCAAATTAAGCCAAACACCTCCATCTATCTTTATTAATGCTTCTGCAATAGGTATTTACGGAAATATTGCCGAGCAGCGTGTTGACGAAACCTTAACACTGCAAGAACCAAACGGTACGGAAGATTTTCCACACCTTGTATGCAAACAATGGGAAGAACTTGCTCTTAACGCTTCATCAGAGCACACCCGTGTTTGCGTGATCCGTATCGGTCTAGTGCTTGGATTATCAGGTGGTGCGTTGCCCAAAATGTTACCCGCATTTAAATTAGGCTTAGGGGGAACCATTGCTTCTGGTAAACAAGGAATGAGTTGGATACATCAAGAAGATGTCATCGCATTAATTGATTTTCTCATTAACAACGACACCTGCAGCGGGATCTTTAATGCAACTGCACCTCATCCGGTCAGTAATCAAGAGTTTTCAAACACACTCGCCAGTGTTCTGTCCCGTCCATCACTGCTTCCTATGCCTGCTATTATCCTTAATATCTTACTCGGTGAGATGGCACAATTGTTAACCCAAGGTCAATATGTCATGCCAACACGGCTTATCGATGCTGGCTACACATTCAAATATCCCCAGCTCAGTTATGCACTCGCTGATATTCTTGAGCGTAAATAACACTCAAACTTAGGATTTATTCATTCACTGCTATCTTTTCAGGAAACAGACCCGTAAATGATTAACAGGATCGGGTTTTCTTAAGCAGGCGATTTAAGCAACTCACTGCAGGACTTTTGTAATAATTGTCGACAACGCCATACGCCTAATAGTGCCACAATTAGCGCGCCACACACGGGCGCGATCCCCCACCATGGCCAGTGCATATACACATTAAGCTCAAAAACCTGCGTTTTTAACAAATAAAGAGTGAATTCGGCCACAATCACAGCTAAAAGTCCTGCTATACCACCCAATAATGCAAATTCAAGACCCGTCGCCATTCTAAGTAGCCACCCTGAAGCACCAAATGTTCTCAATACAGCCAATTCTCTTTGCCTCGTTGCCATTCCTGCTTCAGTTTGCGCTATCATCACTAAACTGCTAGCAAGCACCACGAGCACAAGCACTAAGGTCAATGATAAGGACACTTGATCGATAATCTGACGTAATTGCTTCACCATGTTACCCACATCAATGATAGATACCGTCGGGAATTGTTTAATGATCTGTAAAATCACCTCAGACTTTTCTTCCTCAAGATAGAAACTGGCCATTGAAGTGTAGGCAAATGAAGACAGCGAATGTCGAGTAAAGATCATAAAAAAGTTAGGTTGAAGCGTCTCCCAATGCACCTCACGTATACTGCTCACATTCACGGTGACATCTTGATTATCGATAACAAAGGTTAAGCTGTCTCCCAACTGAATGTCTAGCCGCTCGGCAATCCCAGACTCCACTGACACATCGTTATCTTCGTCATTAAACTCGCCTTGAATAAGCTCATTATTCTCCGGTAATTTATCACGCCAAGTTAGGTTCAATTCACGTGACATGCCACGTCTGCCTACCACACCATCATCGGCCTGCTCAGCAGATATTAACGTTTCACCATTAATTTGACTCAAGCGCCCACGGATCACAGGGTAAATATCGGTGGTTTTCACCGTATTTTTGGCCAGAAAATCACTCAATGGCACCGACTCCTCCGGCGCGATATTCACAAGGAAGTAGTTAGGGGCATTCTCAGGCAATTGTTTTTGCCATTCACTCAACAAATCTTGTCGTAAAGCGAAAATGGTCAACAGTAAGACTAACGCACTGCTAAAGCCCACTAACTGGGTAGCATTTTGTTTAGCCCTTCGCCTCAAACCAGCCAAAGCAAGCTGTAACGGGTTCGTGGTTTTCATGCCAATGCTGTGACCTGCGCGGATCATTAAAAAACCCAATCCACTTAACAAGAGCCCGAGCAACACAACACCAGCAACCACAGTTAAGGTTAATGGTAAACTTTGTGAATAAAGATAACCTAACATCGCCATGGCTATGATGCTAAGTAATAAATGAAGCCACATACCAAGCTCTAGCCCTTCCAATTGACGTTGCAGCACACGCAAAGGCGGAATAGAAAGCAACCTCATTAAGGGATAAGCCGAGAACATAAAGGCACTAATAAAGCCAGTAGCAAGCCCTAACAATATTGGCCTCATCAGCGGAGGTGAATAAGCGGCTATCTCAACTGGTAAAAAAGAGGTGATAACCGCATCCAGTATAAATCCTCCTATCAGGCCCAATATGACGCCAAATAAGGTCACTAATAAGAGATGAATACCGAACAATGTTCGGATTTGTTTAGCTGATGCGCCAAACGTTTTCAACATAGCAACCACATCATAATGCCGCTGGCAGTAACGTTGCGCTGCAATACCAATCGCAGCACACGCTAATGCTATCCCCAACAAGCTCGCCAATAATAGAAAACGTTCTGCCCGCTTAACAGCACTGGCAATGGGTGAATCACCCGATCTCACGTCAATCCAACGCTGGCTGTTGTTCAATAATGGCTTAGCATACATTTCAAATTGGGCTAATTGAGCTTCGTTGCCACTAAATTGAGCCAAATAGGTCACTCGGCTACCTGGCTGTATCACCCCAGTACTGGCCACATCTTCTAAACGCATTAGCACGAGCGGTGAAGAGGCAAAAGGATTAAACCCAGCATCTGGCAGCCTGGCGATCTCAGCACTGAGACTAAATTGCCGATCACCCAATTCAAGCGTTTTAGGGTAAGCTAATAATCCACCTAGCCGGCTTTCAAACCATAAATCACCCACTTTAGGCAGTGCAGAATACTGTGCTCCTTCTTGTTGGTTCAGTTCTATCTTGCCTTTTAAAGGGTAACCTTCTTCTACGGCTCTCACCGTCACCAGCTGAAATTTGTCACCAGCAAACACCATAGAATTAAATTGCATGCTCGAGACCCGACTTAACCCAAGCTCATCAGCCCGACGTAAAATGGCCTCATCAATCTTAACTGGGGAATTGATGATCCTGTCGGCGGCAATAAACGTCGATGCTTGACCACTAATGGCAACCTGTAAGCGTTCGCTCACACGCGCTAACCCCGTCACGGATAACACAGCCAAAGTGATGGCCAGTACAATAAGCCCTAATTGCCCTTGTTGCAGCTCTCGCTTAAATAGCCGCCACGCTAACGGTATCTCCATTAATTGGCCTCCACACACTGAAGATCTATCGATATCTCTGTGCTCGCATCTTGTTCTAATAGACTATTTCGTTCAGTCAGCTCACCACAGTCCATCAACAACTGACGTTCACATCGGTTAGCCAAGACTAAATCATGAGTAACCAGCACCAAGGTTGTATCGCTTTCCTGATTGAGTTCAAACAACATATCAGCGACTTTCTGGCTATTAGCGGCATCTAAATTCCCAGTAGGTTCATCAGCAAATAACACTTTAGGCTCACAAATAAAGGCTCTGGCGATCGCAACCCTTTGCTGCTCTCCACCTGAAAGCTGATTGGGGAAATGTGTCAGTCTATGGCTTAATCCAACTCTCATGAGCATGGCCTCAGCTTTTTCTTTGGCCTTATCTATCCCTGCAAGCTCAGCTGGTAACATCACATTCTCTAACGCATTGAGCGTATCAACTAACATAAATGATTGAAAAATAAAGCTGACTTTTTTCTTCCTCAGTGCCGCCTTACCCTCTTCATCCATCCATTGCAGCGCTTCACCATCCAGCGTTATCTCACCACAACTCGGCGAGTCTAATGCTGCTAATAAACCCAGTAAGGTTGACTTACCTGAGCCTGATGGCCCCAAAATGGCGACACTCTCACCACACTTGACATCGAGATTAATGCCGTTGAGGATAGTAAGCTCCCCTTCTTGGGTAGCCACTGACTTAACGAGAGCCTTAACTGTGATCACACTATTTTTTGACATAAAACCTTCTACCTTAATGCGTAAACGTTCACTTAGCCTAATGTGCTTAGTGGCCATATTAGCTTGTTCTCACGTGATTGCTGCCCCTATATTAATCCTAGGTGATAGCCTAAGTGCAAGTTATGGTATCGATGAAGAGCAAGGTTGGGTTTATTTAATGCGTAAACACATACCTCAACATTCGATAACAAACGGCTCTGTAAGTGGTGAAACAACGGCTGGAGGATTGCGTAGACTCCCAGCCCTGCTTGACTCCATACAACCTGAACTTGTCATCATTGAACTGGGAGGCAACGATGGATTAAGAGGTTTTCCACCTCAGCAACTCAAAGAAAATCTTACAAAAATAATTACCTTAGTGAAAGCCCAAGGCAGTAAAATTCTTCTGTCTGACATTCTATTGCCTCCAAATTACGGTCCCAGGTACGCCCAAATGTTTAACAAAGTATACCAAGATCTCGCCACAGAGCATCAGATCACGTTAATGCCGTTTTTTATGACAACAATAGCCACTAAGCCAGAATTAATGCAAAGAGATGGTATACACCCAAACAAGCTCGCCCAACAAGATATTGTCAACTTTATTCTACCTTGGATTAACGATATGCTCTAAATCGTGAAAAATGCACACACAAACCCTAACACTGTTCCCCATGTTAGCACTAAAAATTTGTTTATCGGCAGCAGTTTGTATATTCTCCACGTCAATAAAATACCACTGACCAATTTTAGTCATCATGGGGAAATCCTTGAAAAGCCAATTTGATAACATGACACTCACTTTAAGTGTATGTCTCACTTTATTGTTTATTCCTCAAGTCTTGGCGGAGACTCAGACAGGGATCGAACCACCTCCATTTGCCATTTCCCAAATTTACCCAGAAGCAGACAGCCAGTATGACTGGGTACAGCTCACATCATCTGAAGTATTAAAAGGCACCATTAAAAGCCTTAATGATGATGAACTAGAATTTAAGAGTAAAGATCTAGGGACAACAGACATTGATTGGGAAGATATTAAAGTACTCAAGAGTCGTAGTATTGTCAGTGTTGGCTTTACTGATCTCACCACCAAGACGGGCACTTTATACATAAAAGACGGGCGAACCTATATTGGCGGGGAAGAGTTCGACCGCACGCAAATCATGACCATCATTGAAGGTGGGCAAACCGAAGCAAACTACTGGTCAAGCGAAGTCTCATTAGGCGCTAACTTTTATTCAGGCAATACTGACCAAATAGATTACACTGCGAGTGCTGAAGCCATCCGCCGCACAACTCAGTCTCGTTACTCCTTAAAATATGACAGTGCTTATACTAAAAGCGAAGATGAAACAACGGCGGATAACCAGAAATTAAATACCAAATTTAATTGGTATATATCTAAACGCATGTTCTTTACACCTATTGATGCCACAATCACTATTGACCCTATCAAAAACATAGCCTACCAAGTCAATTTAGGTTTAGGATTAGGTTACGACATCATCGATAACAACGATACAACATGGAGTATAAGCGCTGGCCCAGGATATACTTACACTCAATTTGAGAATGTCGCGCCAGGTGAGTCGGACAATGAAGGCAGTCCATCCCTTAAAGTGTTAAATGAATATGACACTGAAATAACCAGTGACATCGATTTTTATGCTAAATATGAAATCAACTACCTTAACGAATTATCCGGTGGATATACCCACAATGCAGAAGCAAAGTTTTCCATAGAATTAACCGATATGTTAGATCTCGATTTAAGATACATCTGGGACCATATCAATAAACCACAAGCCGATAACAATAACATTTTTCCAGAGCAAAACGATTACCGGTTTATCATCCAGCTAAGTCTCGATATTTAATTTCAACGATTTGATCACGGTGAGGCCGCTTGTGCTTCACCGCTTTTTATGGCGATTGTACATTCAAACAAGGTTCAACAGATAAAACCGCCTAATCACTTTCATCATAAGGCACCGCCATCACCATACGTAGCAACTCAGCAACCGGCTCAAATAAACTCTCAGGAATGGACTCCCCACTGCCAACTTGAGCATACATAGCGCGGGCAAGAGGAATATTTTCCACAATGGGCACCCCGGCCTTTTCAGCCAAATCAACAATATGTAAAGCCATATGATCTTCCGCTTTCTCCAACAGTCTCGGCAGCGGCGTTTCACCCGCTTGATAATATAGACAAATAGCCAAATGAGTTGGATTACGTATCACCACCGTTGATTTACGTACGTTCGCCGCAAGACTGCCGGAAGCCACCTCTCTTTGGGTTTCACGGCGTTTTTGTTTCACTTCTGGATTGCCCTCTGAATCCTTATACTCTTGCTTGGTATCATCTTTTGACATTTTCAGTTCTTTCATCAAGTTATAGCGCTGAAAAGCATAATCAGCAATGCCGAAAATAACATAGCACCCTAAAAAACACGCCCACAACCAGGTGATTAATGTCGATATCACCCCCAGTCCACAGCCTTCACCGCACAAGGGTAAATATTGGAAAGACGTCACATAACGTCGCAATAAATAATAAAAAACTAAACTCAGTACAATCACTTTAAGCAAGTTTTTCGCTAACTCAAACACACTCTTCCATGAAATTAATTGCTTAGCATTATCAACCACATTAAGTTTCTTCATGCTCGGCATCAATGCTTCTGATGCCCACACAGGGCCAGTTTGCACTACATTGCCAACAATAATAGTCAACACCAGCACTACCGTTAATCCCCCGAGAAACCGAAAGGCCACCATAGCAAAGGTGCCAATGATCTGATCTGCTGCCCTTTCAAGCGGTAAGTTAATCGATTGAATACTCACATTGATCAAGTACATCACCGAGTGCATCAACGCCTGACCTTCAAACAAAAAATAACCTAAAATAATCGCCATCTGTAACCCAGTGACAATTTCAGCACTTTTGATCACTTGGCCACGATTTCTCGCCTCTTTTAGCCTTTTTTCTGTGGGTTTTTCTGTTTTCTCACTCATGCATTCACCTTATACATTTAATGACTCGACAAGAGGCCAAACAAGATGCTTATCTGTTGTTCTATACCGGAAATTCGCTCCAGATAGTGAGACAAAGCAAACTGTAAGCTGTAAATAAGCAGCAATAATACTAAAGCGCTCTTAATTGGCATCGACAGAAAAAACACATTGAGTTGCTGCGCTGAGCGGTTCACTAATCCCAGCGCCACATCGACTAAAATCATAATCACCATCGCTGGCATTGCAAAACTTAAACACAACTGGCACATTAACTGCCACTCATGGCTAATAAAGACCAATAATGGCTGAGTGAAGTTCAAGTCAAATCCTGGTGGTAATTGATTGTAAGACTGATACATAGCAGCCAAGAGATGATTAAAACCACCCGAAACGAGAAATAATACCGTCAATAGTTGAGTAAACAACATGCCATAAATAGAGGATTGCAAACCCATTAATGGATTAAGCACAGTCGACATTGATGCACCACGCATAGTGTCTATTACAAATCCGGCCATATCGATGGCCCAAAATGGAATGGCTGCACAAAAACCAAGTAGGAAACCCACTAAAATTTCCTTACCAAAGAGACTAAATACACTCCACATATCCGCTTGTAAGATGATCGACTGCATTCCATCCATGATCGATACTGTCGGTAAAGCAAAAAGTAAAATCAAGCTGTTACGAATAAGTGCACTGCCCATAGCTCCACCTTTAAAAAGAGGAAGCAGTAACATCATTCCCAATGGGCGCATCATACACAATGCCAATACTGGCAATTGTGTGGTTAACTCTGCAGGCAGCTGACTTATCATTCTAGCCCCCCATATGACTTATTTGATCGAATGCCATATTGGCGTAATTAAGTAAGGAACCCCCCATCCAGTGATAACTCACCACCAGGGTGATGCAAACCGCAACCAGTTTGATTAAAAACTGCAAGGTTTGATCTTGGATCTGCGTCAATGCTTGAACAAGACTGACAATCACCCCCACGATAGAGGCAACAATCACAACGGGTAATGAAAGTAGTAGCACCATCCACAGCAACTCAGAAGTCAGATGCACTATAATGGTTTCACTCATGAGAAAGACACCATAAGCTGGCCCACCAACTTTTCCCAGCCTCCCATCAAAATAAAGATAAGCAATTTAAAGGGTAAGGCTATGGTCATCGGTGACACCATCATCATCCCCATTGCCAGCAAAATATTAGACACGATAAGATCGATGGCCACAAAAGGAAGATAAATAAGTAAGCCTATTTTAAATGCTTCAACCAGTTGACTCATGGTAAAAGCAGGTAGCATCACTAATAATGAATCTTTAGATAATTCATCTTTATACTTATCAGGCCAAGTTTTATGGCCGATATTGGCAAAAAAATCCACTTGGGTTTTACTGCTGTTCTTCTGCAAAAAGTCACGATAAGGCGCAATGGCTTGAGTATTTATTTGTTCAATCACATTGGGCGAATTAAACACGATAGGGGTCGCTTTGAGATTATCATTTATCTGCAGCCCCACAGGCGCCATGGTAAATAAGGTCAAAATAAGCGCCAGACCATATATCGCCATATTGGGGGGAATTTGCTGGATCCCAAGGGCATTACGCAACATTGAAAATACAATGGCCAATTTTAAAAAAGACGTGCCCATCACTGCAAATAACGGCAGTAATGACAAACAAAAAAGCATGATAATAAGCTGAATTGGGTTATCGAGTAAGGTCATGGGGCACTCCTTTTATAACTAGAGTGCCATCATGACGCTATTCGCTAAAACTCTGTATCAGGTGAAGACCTGAACGTGAATAGATTCACAAATTCCATAGTAACGGGATGTTATTAAACGGCCTTGCTGTCAACGGTCACTGCCCTAACGACATTGGCGATTCCAAGCAAACGTGTCTCCTCGATTTGAGTTTGGTTATTTCCTTTATACGTGATTTATCCAGCGCAATTTTGTAACAAAAAGTCAAGGTAGCACATTTACAACCACCACTTAGAAGTGATAGGTTAACAACAAATTAATCAGCAGTCAGGAACATTATCTTGCTGCAAATTAATAAGCTGTTAGCTGCCTAAGGATAGTCATGCTCAATACGGATAGAGTTAGATCAAATAATAATACCAGTGCTTTCAGTGGAGTTGTAAAGTGGAAGCCAGTTAAATCTATTTGGTTTTTAACGCATTTATTAATAACTGTTTTAGTCGCGCCGTTTGTTCTATCTACATCCTCTTTTTTGGTCTTTTTAGTTATTACTCCAATAACATTGTGTTTTGGCCATTCTCTAGGCATGCATAGATTGCTAATTCATCGCTCCTACGAATGCCCTAAATGGATGGAATATTTGTTCGTGTATTTAGGTGTGTTAGTCGGCATGGCTGGTCCAATTGGAATGATTGTTCAACACGACCTTCGTGATTGGGCGCAGCGACAATCACAATGTCATGATTATTTATTACATGGGTCCAAAATTCTAAAAGATGGTTGGTGGCAATTGAATTGTGATTTGAATTTAAATCAACCACCTGAATTTCATATAGAAAATAATGTGTCACTCAATAAGTTTTATCAATTCATCGAGAAAACATGGATGCTTCAACAATTAATTTTAGCCGTTCCTTTATTTCTTATCGGTGGGGTTTCTTGGTTAGTTTGGGGAGTTTCTGTAAGAATTGTTATATCGGTTGGCGGTCATTGGCTAATCGGTTATTTCGCCCATAATAAAGGCGATCGCACTTGGGAAGTTAAAGGTGCTGCGGTACAAGGTCACAATATTAGAATTGCGGGTTTCCTATCCATGGGTGAAGCATGGCATAACAATCACCATGCTTATCCTGGTTCTGCAATGCTAGGTTTATATCACAATGAACCTGATCCGGGTTGGTGGGTTTTGAACACATTGTATAACCTTAGAATTGTTAAAAATATCAAGCTACCTAAGCAACTTCCTGTTCGTTCGGAATTGGTTGTGGTGGCTGATAACATAGATAATCGTGTCGAACGAGTCCCTGAAGATTGTGAAGTTGCAAAGTTTATTCGAAAAGACAGCTAACAAAGAACAATTACGGTAGAGCAGTATGAAGAAGATGATTCCTATAGAGTCGTAACGACAACGAATTCAAAGTGCGTATTAACGCCATCATTCATTTCAACCCCTCCAAATCTTGAGCTAAAACATCAGAAAATGCTTGTTCAATTTTGTTCATGGGAATCCAAAAAAAAGATTAAAATTAATTATAATCATTCGAACACTGAAAATATTGACCGCAAGTTTGTTAAATGACTTTTTAGGAACAACAGGATCTGGAAGACTGGCATCAGGTGGCGAAAGGGGATTTTCAGCAACGTGTTTTTCAGGGAGGGCATATGTATCTGACGGCACAGTGCAGTAACATCATCGACGAGAGCCATGACTTGTTGGCCATTTAACGGTACCGACCAAGGTTTAACATTCAGATACTCTCGCTTTCAAGTAGAACAAGCTTGCTTTCTCTGCGTATAATGCTCCATACCAACATTAACGTGCAGAGGCTACTCAGGATCAGTACCGCGCTCAGCTGCTGCGCCAGCCCAGCGAATACAAGGCCAGTGCCGAGCAGCAGGTAATACATTAGGCCAAGAATTGCGCCAGAAGTGCCTATGCAATCCTTATAGTGGCGCAGAGCGCGCGCCAGAATATTGGGAATGGCAATACCATACGCCATAACCACTAGTATCATTGGTAAGACAAACCACACAGTATCCTTCAGCAGGAACACTAATATACCACCAATCAGAGATAGAACACTCGCCAGAGTCAGCAATGCGGTAAAGAGCCAGCGTTTGGCAATCAACAGCTTATTGATAGTGGCACCTATACCCACCCCAACAGCGAGTACGATACCGGTATAGCCAAACCACTGTTCTGGCAGACCCAAATCCTTAAAACGGAATGGTGCCAGCTGGTAATAGCTGTACATACAGATATTGAACAGTGCCACCAACAGTGCGCTGTGCCATATATCACTGTCGTTAACCATGCGCCCCAGCGTGCCAAAGAAAGAACTCTTGATCACCTGTTCAGGACGGGTTTCCGGCAGTTTCCATGTGACATAGGCTAGTAGTGTCGCAGCCAATATTGCCAGACCGCTAAATACCCCTTGGTAGCCCCAATAGTGGGTCAGGAATGAACCACTCAGCACGCCTATCGCTGGGCTAACTGCCATCGCTATTCCCATCAAAGAGAACACCCGTGCCAGTTCCTTACCGTCGAACTGGTCACGAATGACAGTCTGAGTGCCTACAGACCCTACGGCAGCGCCAAAGGCGGCCAAACCTCGTGCCGCCAGTAACTCAATAAAGCTACCGGAAAAAATAGCTACAATCGAGGCCAACATATATAACGCCACCCCAGCCAAAATGGTAGGGCGACGCCCAATTACGTCGCACAATCGCCCCCACGTTACTATGCCGATGGCAAAGGCAAAGAAGTAATAAGATAAGGTTTGCGTGGCCATTTCAGCGCTAACGTGGAAACCTTCTGCAATGTCCGTCAGAGCTGGGCTATAGATAGTTTCCACGACTTGGGGAAACATCATCATTGATGTCGCCAACGTCAAGGTAAGCTTGCGTCCCATAATAAATTAATCCATGGTTAAGAATAAAAAACACATGGTATCATCTTTATTTATCATCTATTACCATAACAAAAGACAATAAACTTACAAAATCGGACATTCTATGGCATGGCTTAACGCCCAGAACATTTTTGATCCTGACGCGCTCGATAATAGCGTATTGGGGATTGCAGCCGAGCTAACAAAACATGATTCTGGCTCACACTCGCACAACATGGGACAACTGCTGTTCAGTCAGCAAGGATGCATGCGTATCACACTCAATGAGAAGATCTGTATGCTACCACCGACACGTATTGCTTGGATACCACCAAGGATGATACACCGCGTACAGACAACCGGGGTCGTCGGCTATCGCTCAGTGTATTTCGAGCGCGACCTTCATTTTAGCCTACCTGATCAGGTTGAAGTGCTGTCAGCATCGCCTCTATTGTATGAAGTGCTGGAACGTATCGCCATATCTGACTTCTGTACCGATTGGCGGAGCGGCACTGCCGCCAATATTTTGGCTGTATGCTTAGATGAAATCGCGCTGATGCCGCGTGAATTAACCCTACTTCCGCTACCGAACGATCGCCGCCTTCGACATCTGGCCGATACGGTGACTGTGCCGCCACTACATAAACTGGCGCACGATTGCGGCGCCTCGGAAAAGACCATCAGTCGCATCTTCAGTCGTGAAACAGGTCTAAGTTATCAACAGTGGAGGCAGCAATGGCGGTTGCTTAAAGCGATTGAACTGCTGGCCAATAAGCACAGTCAATCTGACATCGCCAGCTTGCTGGGCTTTTCCAGCGACAGTGCCTTCACCACCTTTTTCAAGAATATGGTGGGCAGATCACCGAGAGTATATATGGCTATGCGGAGGTGATTGTGAAATAAAATCGGGCAGTGTCCACAAACAGCTTCTTTCGTAAACAAACAGCAAAAGAATCAAGGCGCAAATATATCATAGAAAAACCCTCTGTCAGGATGATATAGCCGAACTCATTCCATTCGCTGAGTGTGAGCCCTTGCGGGTTTCCCGCTCTAACATAGGAATGCTTTTACGTTATTTATCTTTTTTACCCAAACACAAGTTCACAGGACTGAACATGCAACACAAATCAAAGGAGTGATACTTTTTATCCCTGCGCTAGGCATTTCAATTGAGTATTACAAACGATTGGCTGAGCAGATAAAGTATGCCTGTCCCATCTATTTCCACTACATGATCAATCCGACCCATAGGTACTGGAGGTAAGCTTTCTGCAAATGTATTCACCAAGTGAGGAGCGATTGGGTGATAACCCGGAAGAAATAAGCCCTGATACTGATCACCTTGTATAAAAGAGTGTACTGTATCGCCATAAGCCAATACACTGGCAATGAGTACCTGACCTTTATCATCTTCGCTGTAAGTCGGGGGTTGGATAACCTCTGCACCACTCTTCTTCGCATGTTCAAAAGTCTTCTGCACATTTTCAACACAAAATGCAACATCACGAACGGCATCTCCATGTTTTTTAATAAAAGGGGCGATGACTTCATCGTTTGGATACAGTGGTGATTTAACGATTATATATGCCTGATTGAAGTGGCATAGTTAATTTGGCCACCTACCTAAATTTCCCCCTCTTCGTTGGCTTGTTCAACACTTGGGATAAGGACGCGGCTGCGCACGGCCTATCCTGATTAGTTAGCTCTCAATTACCTCTGAGTTGAAATTGCTAAAACACCACCCGCACTGATAAATGCAGAACCAAACACTTTTCCAAGAATATGGCCTGACACATATTTTTCACTACCTGCTTTTAAATTTTGGCTCAAAAGAGAGTATGAAAGTAAACATATAAAGGAGCACGTCATAAGCGTGACAACCAAAATTAGAAACTGAGGTAGTAATGGTTCAGAAACAACAATAAATTGCGGGAAAAGCGCAGAAGTAAATATTATTGCTTTAGGATTGGTTAAAGATATCATTAATCCTTGCATATAAAGTTTCCAAGTAGTTATTTGTGCTTGTTTTGGGTTATTCGTATTATTTAACTGTACACCACTACGCCAAATTTTAATTCCCATATAAAAAAGGTAGATCGCGCCAATTATTTTTATGGCAGTAAAAGCTGTAGATGAAACCATTACCAATGCGCTCAACCCCAATATAGAACAAGCCGACATAATGAAAAGACCAGTGATATTTCCAGCGACAGTCATAAGAGAGCGTAAAATACCAAATTGTAAACTGTGTGTCGAAACTAATAATATTGCAGGACCAGGGATTGCTGCTGCGATAAAAGCAATAGAACAAAATGCTAACCAATTTTCGAAGTTCATCATAATCCTTTGTAGAGAGCTAACAATTTTATCGTGCGCGAATCGCACATATTTCTTCCGATGTCACGCTCATATATATAAAAGTCTATTTTAACAAATAACTTAATCATTGCCATATATAATTTTTTATTGGTGAAAAAGCACATAGACGGCCATCATTAATTTCACTTCTCAACAGAGCAAATATTCCTTGTCTGAAAATCAACTTTTTATGAAAAAAAACCTCAGTTTGTTAACAGCACTTGGTTATATGAGCTTAACATTCCTTTCTGCCATGAGTTGATAGTTGCAGAACGTTGAACGCTAGCGTAAATGTCGGTATGTTATTGATTAACAATGGCTGGCTATGATTTTCTCGAACTGTTATTTGCTATTAAAAGTACAACTTCTCACTAGCTCGGGCTTGTTCAACACTTGGGATAAGGACGCGGCTGCGCACGGCCTATCCTTATTAGTTATAAGATGTTACCTGCGATTTTTATTTTTATATTTTTTTACCATACCTTTTTTAGATTTAGACTTCTTTAGCTTTTTCCTCACTGGCGGAGGCGAAGAAAAGAGTGCTTTTTCTTCTTTAGCGTACTTGTGAGTATCAACCTCATGATCCATAACCGTAAAAGCAATTTCATTATTCGCTATCCACCAGTTTGAATTCACTTTTCTAGCATTAAGATATGGTTTTAGTTGAATTGGACTTTCTAAATGCCGAAGTAGGTCATTAGAGTTTGGCTTACTACCACTCCATTGTTTAGACTTATTAGAAGCCTGCATACTCTGCCCGTTCGCACTTGCCATTACTAAATTAATGTTTGGATTTTTAGCAAACCTAGACAATGAAGAAAAGTCTGATATATATACATTTTCAAATTTTCCTTGCCATGAAAACGGCATGCAATTAAAAATGATTGGTATTATTTCAGTTTCGTTAACATCCACAGAGAAGCAACACCCACGAACAAAATAACACCTAATACTTTGATCTTGAAAACTATTTAGTGAAGAAGTTACATAGCCACTGCAATTTCACTAAGTGGACACCCATAATATTTTTAACATATTCTCGTGGTTATAATATGTCCATAATCCTTATGGACTGTCTTGGATTTTTGTTAGAGAGTTCTGCTAGATAAATCACAAATAAAGCCAAATCGAAGAGACATGGTTGCTTGAAATAACGGGTGTAGATACGGCTGTCTTCATTCGAAAGCTAACCAACTTTGGCACCAAAAATAACCTAGACCATTTCAGTGTCACCCAAAAAGCCAAATCAAAGAGACACGTTTTCTTGAAATTATGGGTGTAGATACGGCTGTGAGCTTCCAAAACAGGGTGAGGTATCACGAAGTTATACTCTCCGAACGAGAGGCTGGGATGTCGAACTGGCATTTAAACATGGACGTTGTTTGTTTTGGCAGAGACCACTGGGATGGCTCTTATGAAATCAAGAGCCAGCGTCTCACAGACCCTTGTCAAAGAAAGGTACACATTAGCACGCTGCAAGCGATAGATAGCTATGAAGCTGTGACCTTCAAAAAACGACCCAACACCGAATATAACCTCGACCCAACAACAATAAATGTGATAATTCTTCATTCGAAGGCTAACCAACTTTGGATCAGAAATAAGTTAGGGTGACTCTTATGAAGCCAAGAGCCAAATCGAATAGACAAAGAACTGGTTACATTCTGCCAAATTGGTTATTTGCAACGGAACCAAAATTATTCATTGCTCCTCACTTCATCAATGGCTTTTTGTAGCCGATCAACAATTTCCTGTTCAATATTTAAACTAAAGACGTAATGATATTCAGATCCATCTAAAAGATCACAATAAAAAAGAGAAATCAAATGACAACACCTTAAATCCACAAACGAGTCAGTTAATGCCATATCAAAGTCCATAATCTGGTGAGATGTCTTGTTTAAGCACTATTAATATGACTATCCTAATTTGCTTCTTAATCTATCAAAACTTGACCTGTTCGGCTAAATCCAAGATAATCAAATCTCATTAATATATGTAAGGATTTATTTATGATTGTTATCAATTCAACGTCGATTAAGGCAACACAGAGCGGAAAAATTTAGCACGACGAGAATATTCTCGTGTTGATAAACTCCCTCTAATGATAAGATATCTCTCCAGAGTATCTTAGTCAGTACTGTCTTATCCGGCGCTTTTAAGTGTTATTCCTCAATTCAGGAATAACTCATTTGTGTTTTTTTAGCCGGAGCTAAAGCATTGAATATTTCACCATTACAACCCCTAGGTTGGAGTCACTTCTTTCAGCAACAAATCGATCTTCAAACATTTGAAAAACTGCAATCTGATGAATTATTAATTTTTCGGATCAGCGCCATCCATAGATCTGTCATCAAAGGATTAGGGCAAACGTGGGCAAAGGGGGGAAGTTGAATTACTTTGCTCTGAGAGTTTCCAGCCAGTAAGTGAGCATTTTTGTGTGGGCGATTGGGTTATTACAGAGCGTGCTAATGAGCACTTTCGCATCTTGCAGGTACTGGAAGCCAAAAACCAATTAGAGCGTCTAAGCAACCAAAAGCGGCAGCTGATAGCAGCTAATGTAGACTATCTTTTTATTGTTACCAGTGCAAACAGCGACTTTAACCTGAAACGATTAGAACGCTACCTTGCAATGGCTTATGAATATCATATCGAGCCCGTTATTGTGCTCAATAAAGTTGATTTAGTCGATAATGTTGAAGACTATTTAGATCAAATACGCAACTTAGCAGTGTATGACGTGATCGCGATTTCAATGTTACAACCTGATTCATTGCTGTCACTGACTCAATTTTTACAACCCGGAACAAGCATCGCAATGGTTGGATCTTCAGGCGTTGGAAAATCATCTTTAATCAATGCTCTTTTTAATCAAACCCGATCCGGTGAAGTTCAAAGCATCGGTGACATACGTGAAAATGATAACAAAGGCAAGCATACCACGACCTCAAGGCAATTATTAATTAATGAGCAAGGTGTTTTGTTTATTGATACTCCCGGTATTCGTGAACTTCAATTACTCAACGCCAAGGAAGGAGTAGAGAAAACGTTTAATGATATTGTTGAGTTGGCTAAACAATGTAAGTTTGTTAACTGCATTCACCAAACGGAGCCTGACTGTAAAATATTACAAGCTTTGGAGTCCGGGGGATTACCTCAATCTCACTGGAATAATTATCAGAAACTGCTCAAAGAAGATGCCTTCAATGCACGTTCAGCGCAAAATGCTTACGCGCAAAAACAGCATATGAAAGCGTTCAGTAAAAAAGTTCATCGAGAACAGGTAAAACAACGACAAGGTAAGTAAAATGTAAACTAAAGAGGCAAGCAGGCCTCTTTTTCAGTGTTAAAAATGAACCATATAACAATTATTATATAAAAAACAACCGTTATTTATTGTTCGTTACTGTTAATTGCTTTCACAATAGACTCAAAGTTTTGACGTGATTTTTCGCTAGAAAGTAACGCTCTTAAATCATCTTTAACATTAGGTTGATATTGAATTTGTTTCGCCATGGCATCAATAGAGGCTTTACGCAGCGTATGATCAGTACTTTCTTTGGCGAGTATTTTGATCTGACTAGTCATTTCACCACTCAATTCATAATTGCCTAAAGAACGGATAAGCGCCGTTTTTACACGCGGATTGGATTCGTTACCGTACATTGTACTTAACGTACTAAATGATTCTGACGTTTGTAATTGCCCCAATGACTTGGCAACATTGCGTCTGACCTGCGCCGAACCACTGGCCTGAAATTCTTGAATATGTGACACGTTATCGACACTATTTGTATTGGTTAAGCTAACAATGAAAGTTGATTGAGTTTGCGCCGTCACAGCATTAACTAAGTTCTGCTGTAATTTAGTTTGTAAGTTTTTCATTGCAGGATCATCAACTCTAAATTGGATCATCGCACCCGCAGCATAAATCAAACTATTATTTAAATTTTGATCATCACTAATCCCTGAATCCATTAAATTAACAAACTGGGCGTAGGCTTTTGGATCCAATATTCCTGAGCCTTGTGACAATGCTTGGATCGCTCTAAATTTATCCGTGTTATCAATGTCAATTGAATCCAGTAATGACGTTAGAAATTGCTGTGATTGAGGATTATCAATTAACCCAAATGCATGATATAAACGCATATTATCATTTTCAGAAAATGCCCCTTCGATAAGTAATGGCACAAGTTGTTCAAAGACTGGCGCAAAATTGACTAATAATCTAGCCAATTCATGTGGCTCAATCTCCACTAATGATTTTTGCTTTAAAAATACATTAAATTCTTGCGCTAGTTTTTCTTTTTGCGCTAATGTCATTACAATAGGTTTAGCCTCTGGCCATTGTGATGTGTCGTTTGGTAATGCCCACAAATCACTGGCTAATCGTTGCTTGATAGGTGTCAACTGATAACCCTGTTTAACCGTCAGTTTGTAACTGTTGCCAAGTTGATTAAACGCGAGGGTTTCTGCTGTTTTAATATCTGTTAACCAGCATTTATCGAGTAATGCACGTGTGCTTGAAGCAATAACATCCACAGAATCGAGCGCTCGCGCTTTTTTCACTGACAATAGGTATTGCTGCTTCACCTTGACAGCCTGATTATTTTGACGATGATAGTTAGCAATATATTGCCCTACACCATCATATTCAGTAGAAGCGCCTTGATAATTAACATCGCGAAATTGCATGTTATACACTAAGCCCTTAAGTTTTTCTTGCTGCTCTGGCTTTGTGTGTCGAGTAAACCAAAAATCAACAATTAACCCATTTTTACCGCGTTTAAGGGCAAACGGAATCACATAGTCATTATCGATTTGTGTTACACCTTGGCTTGATAATTCAATATTATCACCTTTAACACCCCACCATTGGCCGTCTTTGTCTTTATTAAGCGGCTTTAAATTTAATATCCCATTCAAGTTAATACGTTGGCTTGTCGTGCTGTTGAACACAAATGTTGTTTCTGTATTAACGCTTAACTTGTATTGCAATTGACATGAAGCATTTGCAACAGGATTAACAAGTAACACTGTGCCGATATGGCACATTAATGATACTCGTTTTATCATAATTCAATCGTCCCTTCCTTACTATAAAGTGTAAACGTTTTATTAAACAAACTGGGCGTTTGATAAAACCAGAAAGTATAAGTATTAGCTTTGGTACCACACGGATAATAAATAAACCATTTCTTACACCATTGAATGCCAGTCACTTTGGCAAAAAGGCCAAACTCACCTTTAATCACGTCAAGCTTATCGACCAATAAAGCCTGATAAGTGATCACTGGTGTAATGTCCTCTTTTGCTAATGCTAACCCTAAATTTGAACTTAATGTAAAATTATTTTCAATAATGATGATTGAAATCTCAATACCCGCTTCAACTAATAACAGATCAATACCACCAAGGGCATAGCCACTAAAAGCCGCACTAAATAAGTCCCCTTCGATAAATAATCGGCCGTTATAACCTGCTTGAACACCGAATCCCACATGACCACTGACACCTGCGGTAACACTTAACGGAATAGGGCCAACAAAAAAACGAGACTCAACAATATCACGTGAACGCTCCCATTTTTTCTCATGCCCTATTGACCAGGCAGGTAATTCATCTTCATTGCTACGTTTTTGGGTCTCTTCCATGGAAAATACTGTCGTATTAAGGAAGGTCATGTCTAATGAATAACCCGTTTCATCTAATAAATAAGCATTGGCTTTAAAATCAACACCCACAATCACGTTTTTAGCTTTAAACATATGAACATTAAATCCACCAGAGGCGTAAGCTGAGCCACCCACTCGTATAGGATCCACTGAAACACCACCAGCGAGCTGAATTTCTGCCGCAATTTTACTCGTATTACCGTAAATTTTATTGTAACTTTTATTAAAATCGATAAAAGCTGCTGCTTCTGTATTATTTGGCTCAACAGAGACAAACGATGACTTAGTGCTACTTGGTGATTGAACCTCAGGTTGCGACTGTGGCTCTTCAAAGAAATAATAGGGCAAAGTGAAGCTAACGATATTGTTGTCAATATTCGTATCTTCAAAATCAGAGTTTGAAGCAGGCATTAGGTTAAAACGAATCGTTAATGTATTTTGAATACGACTATCATATTCACTGTAAAGTGTTGCTAGATAAGCATTATCAAAGACAATATCAAACCCAATATGTTCTTCGTTAGTTTTATGCTCAAATAAATAAGGTAAACTTGTTTTATATTCATCTTTACCAGATATCGAGTTTGCATTCCAAAAATGAAGCGGTTGCCATGTACCACCAATCAGAACATCGGCTTGTAACACCGTATCGGGCATCACTGGACCGCCATTACGCGCTTCAATATAGCCCACTAAATCTGACGTCAATGCTGACTCTGTTACCTTGGCTGGCGTATTAAAAATAATCGCAGTTTGGCTAATATTATATTCATCAATAATAATATCATTCACGATGGGAGCTTTGATGAGCATGGTATTATTTGAATAAATCGATATGTTAATCGACTCTCGCTCTTCGTCGCTCATACTGTCAATCATCTCAAGCGTCAACCAGTTATCATGTTCGTTTACTTCTTCGAACTCACGATTAGGATCAACAATAGCGACCACCAGATACTCACCTTCTACCCCCTTGATATTAGGAACCATAAGGTCAACAGATCTTAGGTAGGTGCCACTGCTGACTTTTTCGATACTGATACTCTTAAGAAAATGCGCATTATCTAAATCAATTGAAACATTACCCACATCAGCAGGGGTTGATGAGGTCTCAATCATATAAAAATCAATCTTAACCTCTTGCTCGATGATATTGATAGCATTGAGAGTATATTCTACTGAAAATTGATCTTTATGCGCCAAGATGTTGGTTGTTTGCAGGAGAACCTCGCTAACATAAAGATTCCCTTTAATATCAGTGCTGGATTTGTTGCTATCACACCCTAATAATAACAAGCCTAATATTGAAATGATTAACGTGTTTGCAAACATCGTCCCCTCACTTGTCTTTATTTACGAGCCAACGGCTAAATACTCAATCCAGTCATCAACTGAATTTATTTGCACCATTTAAAATTGTAGTACACGGCATTAAAAGGGGGTTAATTGATTGATTAAGGTAAGATGAAAGTAAATTCTGTTTGCTAGACGAATCAATGCGACTCTCATTTGACCTAGTAGAGCAGAAATAAAACAGCATTTTTTATAGCAATAGTATCGATTGTTTCCTCATATACAGATAGACTCAGCATCCCAAATGATAAACAGTCCATACAAATCATGCCAGATATCACATTACTTGCGGTTTTTTTACCTACTTTTTTCTTCGTTTCCATCACGCCTGGAATGTGCATGACACTCGCCATGACATTAGGCATGAGCATTGGCGTACGTCGTACCTTTTGGATGATGATAGGTGAGCTAATTGGCGTGGCCTTAGTTGCCATCGCAGCCGTCATGGGTGTGGCCAGTGTTATGCTTAATTACCCACACATCTTTGACATGTTAAAATGGGTTGGCGGGATCTATTTAGGCTATATTGGCATACAAATGTGGCGTGCTAAGGGGAAAATGGCCAAGCTCGATCAACAATCTACTGAGATAAGCAATGGCGCACTGATTTCACAGGGGTTTATCACTGCCATCGCGAATCCTAAAGGTTGGGCATTTATGATCTCACTCCTGCCCCCCTTTATTAATGTCAGTAACGCATTAGCCCCACAATTAATAACATTATTAAGCATCATCATGTTGACTGAATTTGTCAGCATGACCGCGTATGCCACCGGTGGCAAGACCCTAAAAAAATTCTTAAGCCGTGGAGACAACATCAAGTGGATAAACCGAGTAGCAGGCTCACTCATGATAGGCGTAGGATGTTGGTTAGCGTTGAGCTAAAAACAAGGAAGGCTTTCACTTAACCCTCGCTTTTAAACGGTAAGACCTTGCTCATTTCTTGTATATAGCGCCTTACCTGAGCGCATTCTTGCAGAGTAAAGGAGTCAATGGCATCTCTAAACGCTGGGTGAGCAATCTCATGATTGGAATAAATCTCTATCGGCTCGAAGCCTCGGGGCACTTTATGCTCTCCTTGAGCACCTGCATCAAATGTGTCTAACCCCTGTTTGATGCAATACTCAATGCCCTGATAATAACAAACCTCAAAATGTAAACCTTCCACCCTTTCTAGCGCACCCCAGTAACGACCATAAAGGTGAGTATTACTTTGAAAATACAGCGCTGAGGCAATAATGCGAGTGAGTGGATTTTCTCTGTTCTTGCCCTCACTTTCCTCGACATTAATACTATCGATATCATTCGCCTCGACCACCAATAACATGATCTGCTCAGGCATACTTAACGCAATGGCCTTAAAAAAGGCGAGATTGAGGTACCCATAATGGCCTGAACGCTTAGCATAGGTCATTTGATAGCACTGATAAAATGCTTGCCACTGGGCTTGTGTTACCTCTTTGGCATTAATAAAACGTATATTAAGTCCAAGCTGAGCGATCCGCTCTCTCTCTTTACGAATGGTTTTACGCTTACGCGAATGCATACTTGCCAAAAAACCATCAAAGCTTTGGTAATGGTGATTTTTCCAATGAAACTGAGTCCCTATTCTCGCCAGAGCCCCTTTGTTTGAAAATTGAGTAGACTCACACTGAGGTAAAAATAGACAGTGCCAACTGGAATACCCATCTCGTTTAATCAAAATTGATAGTTTACTCACCATTGCTGACCAGACAGAGTCTGTTTCATTCACGCTCAATGTCGTACAGATCCCCACTCGTGAGCCAGCGACGGGGGTAAAAGGAATCGCACTGAGCAGCTTAGGATAGTACTCAATATTATTACGCTCGTAAGCTTCTGCCCACGCCCAATCAAACACGTACTCGCCATAAGAGTGAGTCTTGGCATAAAGTGGCATAACCGCCAAACGTCGATCGCCTTGCAACACCATCAGATGCATCGGCGTCCAACCCGTTTTGCTACACACACAATTGCTCGCTTCCAGTGCTGCTAAATATTCATGTCGAGTAAAGGGATTAACCCCGCCCAATTTATCTGCCATTAAAGCATTCCACTCATCGGCAGGAATACATGTGATAGCTGAGGCAAATTCAATGCGGATCTCATTCATGGAGACATCACTCACTAAAGGTTAGAAACTAGGTGTGTGTTGAGTATAAATATTTGCGTTAGTCAGAGCCAGTTTAGATTGCCAATGATAGCCCTAACACTCAACTGACTATCTCGGAATTATTTCCACATATTTATTGCAGAACAACCTTCTGGACACAGTGCGAAGCCAGCCATTTCATTGTTATTAAATAGTGGGCAAAAATCACATAAACAACCTCACTTAATACAAAGTAAAAACATTTTATTCACCGAGCCGTAAAGATGTGATGTGTCTCTTTAAAACGCCAAGAACACTTAAGATCAGTATCACTTGCAATTTTTTTTTATTAGCGGCACATTGCACAGATAATTAATTATAAAAAAGGAAAATCAATGCGCGCGTTCAAAACCTTAATCGTTGCCATGTCTATCGCAGTGCCTATTATTAGTCTCTCGACTGCATTAGTTTCACCCGTACACGCAGCACAAACATCGATTTATAGTCAAATGGCAACAGCTCAACCTGTCTGGGCTAAGCATGGCATGGTCTCCAGTCAAGAATCCTTAGCTACACGCGCCGGCGTTGAGATATTAAAACAAGGCGGTAATGCCGTCGATGCCGCCGTTGCTGTCGCGTTTAGCTTAGCTGTAACTCTCCCACGAGCAGGTAATATCGGCGGAGGTGGCTTTATGCTGGTCCATATCGCGGAGCAAAATAAGACTATCGCCATCGATTACCGTGAAATGGCCCCTTCAAAAGCCCACAAAGATATTTTCCTTAACGAAAACGGTGATGCGGATGCACGTTTAAGCCAAGAACACGGCTTAGCTGTCGGTGTTCCCGGCACAGTCATGGGAATGGAACTGGCATTAACAAAATATGGCACCATGACCATGAAGCAAGTCACCGAGACTGCGATAAAAATGGCCAAAGAAGGGATCAAGGTAACCTCAGATCTATCAACTTCATTGATAGGCATGAAGCAGCATATTAACCAGTGGCCTAGCTCGACAGGAGTCTTCTACAAAGCCGATGGCGGTAATTATCAGGTGGGTGAGCTGTTTAAACAACCTGAATTAGCCCACTCTTTATCACTGATTGCACAGCAAGGGAGCAAGGGGTTTTATCAAGGTGAAACCGCTAAACAGATAGTCTCATCGGTGCAAGAAGCTGGTGGGATCATGACCTTAGACGATCTCAAAAATTACAAGGTGGTTGAGCGTAAGCCTGTTCAAGGTGATTATCGAGGTTACCAGATTATTTCTATGCCGCCTCCCTCATCTGGTGGTATCCATCTGATTGAAATGCTCAACATGCTCGAACAGTTCCCTATCGACAAGCTGGGGCATAATACAGCTGCGACCATACACGTTATGGCTGAATCTATGCGACGCGCCTACGCCGATCGCAGTGAGTACTTAGGCGATCCTGATTTCTATAAAGTGCCCGTACAAGCGCTTATCAGCAAGGATTACGCCAAAAAGCTCGCCAGTCAAATCGTGATGAATAAAGCAACCCCGAGCAGTGAAGTGAAACCTGGTGATTTAGCGCCTTATGAAAGTAACCAAACGACCCATTTCTCCGTTGTCGATAAATGGGGTAATGCTGTATCAAACACGTACACCCTAAACTTCAGCTATGGATCTGGCATGGTCGCTCAAGGGACTGGAATACTGCTCAATAATGAGATGGATGATTTCTCCGCTAAACCTGGTGTACCTAACGGTTATGGTTTAGTCGGCGGTGATGCCAATGCTGTTGAAGGTAACAAACGACCATTGAGTTCAATGAGTCCAACCATAGTGATGAAAGATGGTAAGCCATTTATCGTCACAGGTAGTCCAGGTGGCTCTCGCATCATCACCACTACGATGCAAATCATCATGAATGTGATTGATCATGATCTCAATATTGCTGAAGCAACTGTGGCCCCTCGTATTCATCACCAGTGGTTACCTGATGAAATACGCGTAGAACAAAGCTTAAATCAAGACACCATAGACCTGTTAAAAACAAAAGGGCATAAAGTTAACGTCAAAAATGCCATGGGCTCGACACAATCTATCATGCTCACAGAGCAAGGAATATTTGGCGCTTCAGATCCAAGACGCGCCGGCAGTGAAGCGTTAGGCTACTAGCTTCAGCTTATGGCCAAATCAAACGCCTGTGTTAGTATAATGTATTTATAAACACAGGCGTTTATCCTTTTTAAACAATCATTTATTTACCTAGTTTTTCTTACCCGCCCCTACTAAAGTCATCGATGCCACTTGGGTATATCTTGTCCTTACCACAGAAAAATCAAACCAACTCGTTGAACACAAAAAAACAAACCTCCGAAACAATTACTAAACATTTGTTACAAATAAAAATCATTTAAAGTAGCTTAATTACTGTCAACTATGTTATTTAACCTCTGGATATACAAAATACCCTTACATGGCTAAACACGGAGGTTGACCTCGGTGTTGGCGTTAATAACATCATTATTCAACAAATAAATCAGGGATATCAATATGCAGGGATCCACCCTCAAACCACTTATCACAGCAATGGCACTCACCTTCATCTTGAGTGCATGTCACAACACACCAAACACAACTGAAACGAGTGTGGCGCCCAATGCAGTAGCACAACACATTATTGACAATAATGCCGCTAACCCCTTTTTTAAACCATACGGTACCTATTTAGAGATCCCTAATTTCGATAACATTAAATCAGAGCATTATCTGCCTGCTTTTAAGGCCGGTATTGCGCAAAATAAAGCTGAAATTCAAGCCATTATAGACAATCCAGCGCCTGCAACTTTTAGTAACACTATCGAAGCGATGGAGTTTTCCGGTAACTTAACCTCAAAAGTGGCCAATGTTTTTTATAACCTGACTGGTGCAGACACCAATGATGAACTACAAGCCATCTCTAAAGAAGTCTCCCCCATGCTTTCAGCTGCCAATGACGACATTTTATTGAATAAAATGTTATTTAATAAAGTCAGTGACGTTTACCAGCAGCGTGATGAACTGAAGCTCAGTATTGCTCAAGCAAAGCTCTTAAAAGATACCTACCATTCTTTTACTCGCGGAGGAGCCAACCTAAATGAAGCGGACAAAGCAACACTTAGAGCATTAAATGAACAGCTAAGTCAATTAAGTCTAGAGTTCGCTGATAACTTATTGTCTGAAACTAACGACTTTGCATTGATTATCGACAATCGAGCTGATTTAGCAGGATTGCCTAGCGATGTCATCAGCACCGCAGCTCAAACTGCCACTAAACGAGGACACGAGGGTAAATGGGTGTTCACCACATCACGCCCCTCTATCACACCATTTTTAACCTATGCCGATAACCGTGAACTGCGTGAACAGATCTATCAGGGTTACATCAATCGCGGCAATCAGGATAACGCCCACGATAATAAAAAAGTGTTAGCGAACATGGCCGCGCTACGTGCAGAGCGGGCTCAACTGTTAGGTTATCCGACTCATGCACACTTAGTCCTTGAAGAACGCACAGCGCAAACACCAGAAAACGTCTATGGTTTGCTCAACAAGGTATGGCCTGCTGCTTTAGCGCAGGCAAAAGTCGAAGTCGATGTAATGCAACAACTTATCGATGAGCAAGGTGGTCACTTCAAACTTGCTGCGTGGGACTGGGATTATTATGCTGATAAAATTCGTGTGGCTAAATACAGTTTTAACGAGCAAGAAACCCGACCTTACTTCTCACTAGAAAGTACTTTAAAAGGCGTATTTTACACGGCCAACCGTCTCTATGGGATCACAGTCAAAGAACGCACGGATCTGCCTAAGTACAATCGTGATGTACGAACCTGGGAAGTGTACGACAAAGATGGCTCAGTGATGGCTATTTTCATGGGTGACTACTATGTTCGTGACAACAAGCGTGGCGGTGCCTGGATGAACGCTTACCAGCAGCAATACAATATGAATGGGGTCAATTCGACACCAATCATTGTGAATGTATTAAACTTCCCTCACCCTGTTAATGGTGGGCCTTCACTGCTCACATTCGATGAAGCAAGTACCTTGTTTCACGAATTTGGTCATGCCCTTCACGGCATGCTGTCAAACGTACAATACCGATCACAAGCGGGCACCTCTGTACCACGTGATTACGTCGAATTTCCATCACAAGTGATGGAAAATTGGATGACTCAACCTGAAGTGCTTGCTCAATTTGCTAAACATTATCAAACAGGTGAAGTGATCCCACAATCACTGGTTAACAAAATACAAGCTGCAAGTAAGTTTAACCAAGGTTTTGCCACGGTAGAATACATGGCAGCCACTAAACTGGACCTTGATTGGCACACGATCACTGACTTTACCCCGAAGGATGCGGCTGTCTTTGAGGCTGAATCATTGAACAATATGGGCTTAATCAGTGAAATCGCTCCACGCTATCGCAGTACTTACTTCGCGCATATTTTTGCTGGCGGATACTCTGCCGGTTACTACAGCTATCTGTGGTCAGATATTTTAGGTGCTGATGCATTTGAAGCTTTTAAAGAAAAAGGCATTTTCGATAGAGCCACTGCTGACGCCTTTAGAAAAACAGTATTATCACAAGGTGGCAGTGAAGATCCCATGGCACTCTATAAAGCCTTTCGTGGTAAAGAGGCGGGGATCGAACCATTGCTTCGTCGCCGTGGGTTACTGAATAAATAGCCTACATTGACTTTAGCTTGGCTAAGTTGGCTTCAGTGTAAAAAAGTGCGGTAAACACCGTGCTTTTTTATACCTACATCCAAACAGCCTCAAGATACAACGTGTATTCAACCATCCTATAGGAATACTGCAACAAACATCTTAAAGTTGCTTGGGTACCTCTTTTTTTCATTAACCGGTTATCCTTGGAATCTAAGATTCACGTGGACCCAACCTAGGTCAAAAACACACAAAATAAAAACAATTAACTCAACATAAAAAACAGATGTATTAAAATGTAAAATACCGCTCAGCCTAAATAGTACAAAATATACTCAAACAACAAAATTCACCTCATCAATTCTATTGTTAATCACATAAATGCTATTTTATTTCTTTATAATCTTCCTTGCTGACACAAGATAATAAACATCTTTCATCAGCACACTGAGCGCTGCAACAACACGCTTTCGGGGTCTACATAAAAAAGAGAACAATAGACATGTTTAATAAAAATTCATTAACAATAATAATAGCAACCACATTAGGATTAACCGCCTGTGGATCTGATGATAACACTCAAGCAACGCCAGCGGCTCAGATTGAGCTGCGGATTTTAGAGACCTCAGATCTGCACACTAACATCATGGATTATGATTATTACAAAACCCAATATGATGCAAAAATAGGCCTGGCTCGAACTGCCAGTCTCATTAAGCAGCAAGCTGCCGAAGCCATTAACGTTGTACTCGTTGACAATGGCGATTTATTGCAAGGTAGTCCTATGGGAGACTTTGTGGCAGCGAATTATAAACGTGATAATACCATTGGTGGCACTCACCCAGCGTACAAAGCAATGAACACACTTGGCTATTCAGTCGGCAATGTCGGCAACCATGAGTTTAATTATGGGCTAGATTTTCTAGAAGAAGCCCTTGGAGGAGCTAACTTTCCTTATGTTAACGCGAATGTACTTTGCGAAGCAGATTGTTGGCAAGGAAAAGCCAAAGGTGACAACTTATTCACGCCTTATGTTATCGAAGCCAAAACCGTGTTCGACAGTAATGGTGATGAGCAAACGCTGAACATAGGGTATATTGGGTTTGTGCCACCTCAAATTCTGCAGTGGGATAAGCAAAATCTGGCAGGCAAAGTGTCAGTCATGGGCATTGTTGAAGCCGCTCAAAAGTTCATCCCCTTGATGAAAGCTGGAGGTGCTGATGTCATCGTCGCGATCCCACACTCAGGCATAGGAACACCCAGTAACCCTGTCGATGCCAGCGACGAAAACGCCACCTATGCTCTCTCACTGGTTGAAGGCATCGATGCAATAACATTTGGCCACAGCCATTCAGTGTTCCCCTCAGCGACGTTTGAAGGACTCGCAAATGCCGATTTAGACAAGGGCACCATTAACGGTGTTGCCGCAGTCATGCCTGGTCGGTGGGGAGATAACTTAGGTATTGTCGATCTTAAGCTAGAAATGCAACACGGCGCTTGGGTTGTTATCGACGGCAGTGCAAAAGCGGCACCGATATATGACGAAAATGTAGAATTAGTCAGCCCTGATAAAGGCATTCGTGACGCTGTAGAAAACGCACACTTAGGGACGCTTAAGTACGTCGACCAACCTATTGGTAAAGCCTCAGCAGACATGTACAGTTTTCTCACTTTGGTGCAAGATGATCCATCAGTGCAAATTGTCTCTGATGCACAAATAGCTAAAGTGACAGCCAATCTCACCGACGCACTCAAAGGGATACCCGTACTCTCTGCTGCGGCCCCTTTTAAAGCTGGCGGGCGTCATAGCACAGCCGCTGACGCAGACTCTTATGTGCAAGTCCCCGCTGGAGATCTCACGTATAAAAATGCAGCAGATTTATACTTATATCCCAATACGATGGTGGCGGTAAAAGTCACTGGAGCTGACATAAAAGAGTGGTTAGAGTGCAGTGCCAACCAGTTCAATCAAATATCAACCAGCTCCACTGAGCCACAATACTTGATCAACTGGGACACTCACCGTACCTATAACTTTGATGTGATAGATGGCATTACGTATCAAATCGATGTAACGCAACCCACGAAATATGATGGCGATTGTCAACTGGTCGACGCCAATGCTAATCGCATTGTCGAGTTAACCTACACCGAGGGGGATACGGTATTTACCGGTAACCAATTCGCGAAAAAAGAATTTATTGTCGCAACAAACAACTATCGTGCATTTGGCGGTAAATTTGCAGGAACTGGTTCTGATTATGTCATCATGGAGCTGCCTGATAGTAACCGTGAAGCATTGGCACAATACATTGCCAATGAAACTGAAATAAAAGACCAAGTGGATCCCAGCGCAGATAATAACTGGGATTTTGTGACCATTAGCACCGCGACGCCATTGGATATTCGTTTTGAAACTCAAAACACGCCTTTAGCCGATAAGTTCATCTTAGACAACCAACGACGCCCGCTCACTAAGCGCACTGACCTTACCGACGAATTTGGTTTTGCTATCTACAATATCGATTTAACCACAGATCCTGTTACTCAATAACCACCTGTTAACAAGGCGTTTTTTTAAAACCGTATTCGTGCTGTTTTCAGCAGTAAAAAATCAACGCTCATTGCAGCTAAGTACTCATAGTTAATCATCTCCATCAATATACTTTGATGGAGATAATTGCTTTAAGATCATTAAAATCCACTCCCACCAATAAAAAGCAGAGGTAATTGCTTGCGAAAGTCCCCCCAATAGAATAGGTTAGATATTGAGCGGTTAAATTTTGATTAAAGTGGAGATACAATATGGATAGAATAAAGGAAGCTCAACAACACTTAAAAAATGAATTTAAACTTTACAACGATGCAACCACTAACAAACTCCCTAAACTCGACCTCGAATCCCCAGAAAAGCTGGAAGCATTACTCGAATCGGTCACTCGAAGGGAATCACTCAGTCATTCAAAAAAACTGCCACCAGCAACCAAGCTAAAATCAGCCCTTGCCGATAACCTACTGTTACTGGACAATTTCGACATTAAAAAAGCCAAAGAAGCGGGCAGAGCTGAAAGCTAAGCTTGTACACGCAACAAAACTCACGCCTTATGACTGGCGTCATATTTACGTTAATCAACTAAAAATGCGGATGTTGACCTTAACACCAGTGCGTGAACATCCGTTTTACTTCAACAAGCCAAAGATGGATTCACGCTTATCAAAAAGCCTGACAACTAGTTTTTCCTTTTATCTCGATAAAGATTATTGGCGCCATTAATGGCCAACGAACATACAATCATGACACACAGGAAAGTCAATGCCAGCTTTGACTGCGAATAATGGTTATAAATAAACATGGGGTTATATTCTGAATTTCTGCGAATAACATGCTCAATCGACGATGCAAAATTGACAATAATAGAGATCATATACAAGATAACAAGACCTATTTCATTGCTGGTCAACTTGTAATATTGCGCCGATTTTTGGGCTAATTGGCTAAAGCAGGGGATCTCAAGATTTGCGATATAACTTGCCGTTTTTTGTCGTAATAGTATCGAAAGAACAATACTAAGATCTAAAAAACTAATCGCAATATAAAACCACCCACCCCACTGTAAAAAAATATCAACTGTCAGTACATCTATTGTCTTTAAGACCATTATAGTCCCAGTTAACCAACGAATATTGGGTGACTGAGCACTCACCACAAAAGCAACCAGTACTACAACCCATTCATAACGATTAATCAATGAAATATATTCAAACATAAAACTGGATAAACCCTTACTTTCAAATTAATGGTAAGGTCTGCTGACTCAATAGGATTTCACTGTAAAGGCGAAGATTCAAATAATGCTACAACGCATCAACATTACAGCATTAATTTAGCAAACATTAAACTTTAATGGATACCTGAGACGCTTGTGTTAAATCAGCAGTATGAGCCGCACTCATGCCTGTCACAAGGTGTTCATAAATTTCCGGGTTTTGCATTAATGGGGGAGGCTTAACATCTCCTCCCCATGTACTTTGTCTAATATAAGGCTCACTTTTAACCGCTAATTTAGCGACAGACAACATAGATTGATTACTTGGTAATACCACGGGTGGATGATTGATTTTCATTGTGAATCTCCTTATTTGAAGTTCGTCTGTTAATGGTGGCAATATCAGGAAATAAGTTACTAGGGCTCAGCCCAACAATGACACACAGACGCAAAAACTGGGACAGTTTAGGCTCAGAAATGCCCTCCTCCCAGTTATAAATCGTCTGTCGACTGCATTCAAGTTTATTTGCCAATTCTGTCACACTGTATCCTTTTGACAGTCGCAGTGATTTTACAATGTCAGGTGTTGTTAGCATAAGTTCCTTTTGCACCGCTATCCGTTAACTACACACGCTTTTAGTGACTAACCATAGGTAAGCCTCTAAAATAAGGACATATATTTAACATTTTTTATAATTTTAGTCTAATTATTTTGACATTTGATTTGCTACTATTAACACTCGAGTTGACTTGTGCAGTAACAAACTAAAAAAACTAACAGAACCGCCTAGGGAGCGAGCACAAGATAAGCAATTTACTATCAATCATATTGCTGTTTTTTGATAGTAAACCCAATGAAATTGACCTAAGAGTCAGTCATGATTTACAACCCGAACAGAGTCGAGCAGGCCAGTGCTCGACTCAATTTTTCACCTTCTATGTAAAATATGCTCTTATACCTGCACGGGTAATGAACGTTAGGCAATGTCTAAAAAATGAGTGAGGATTCATCACTGAACCACCATCTCATTAATATGCAGTGAAGAGACATTCATGATTTTCAGACAAGTAATTCAATAAAGGCTAATTCAGTCTGTTTTTCAATACCAAATCAAGTTATCCTATCTTATTAAACACCGTAATACTTTGATCATCTTAATGAATATAGCGTATCCAAACATGACTCAACTGCCCTTTTCTCAAGCTTGCGACAATAACAAAGATCCCATTCTTCAAGTGATCGATACTATTTTTTCAACCTCGACTCATTTACTCGAAATAGGCACTGGCACGGCTCAGCACGCCGTCTACTTTGCTGAGCACCTGCCACACCTTATCTGGCAAACCAGTGATCAATTGCAATATCTCGACGTGATAAACGCAAGACTGGCTCAATATCAGCGTCCGAACTTACCTCAGCCATTAACATTGGATGTCACCTCGGTCTGGCCGCTACCCATGGCAGCGCACATCGATGCCATTTTTACCGCCAATACCTTACACATTATGTCAAAGGTCATGGTTGAAGCTTTTTTTAAGGGAGTCGGCCAACATTTACAAGCTAAAGGCCAGCTATGTATTTATGGGCCATTTAAGTACGCGGGTAAACATACCAGTCAGAGTAATGCCAGATTTGATCTTAGTCTCGCAGAGCAGGATCCGAGTCGTGCCATTCGTGATATTGAATGGATTATTCAACTTGCAGAAATTCAAGGGCTAACATTCGTTGACGATCACGACATGCCCGCCAACAACCGCCTACTACATTTTACAAATAATATCAATTAGTTAAATAAATGCTTCACTTAATTTTTTTATTAAAAATAACCACGTTAAGTAACAAAAAACTACAACTTAAATCCTTCGATTTGCTTGGCCAACTTTCTTGCGTCTTCGGCAAGAGTTAGCCCTATTTGTGAAGCATTTTTGGCGGAAAGTAAGGCATCATCAGCCCCCTCACCTATCGATGATGTTTTGCTGTCTATTTGGGTACTGACATGACGTTGCTCGGCCACCGCACTCGAGATATCTCGCATCACCGCGACAATTTCCTGCACACTCCCCGTTAGCACACTAATGCTTTCTCTGACTTCATTTGCTTGGGTCACACCATTATCCGCTTGTTGGGTACCCGCTTCCATGGCTGAAACGGCCTCTTTTGCACCAAGCTGAATTTGCTCTATCATGGTTTGTATCTCTTGGGTTGATAGCTGAGTTCGGCTCGCTAAACTTCTCACTTCATCGGCCACCACAGCAAAGCCGCGCCCTTGCTCCCCCGCTCTCGCCGCCTCTATCGCAGCATTTAGTGCCAGTAAATTAGTTTGTTCGGCGATCCCTCGAATAACATCAACCACATTGCCTATTTCTGAGCTGTGAGATGCAAGTTGATTGATCACTTTAGAGCCTTTCGCCACCTCTTCTGCAATTGAATTGATCCCTGATACTGTTGCGGAGATCACCGTTTGTCCTTGCTCTACCGCATGACTGGCTGCACTGGTAATACTGGTGGCTTCGCCTGTACTGGATTCAACGCTGTTGACCGACACGACCATCTGACCAATAGCACTGGCGATTTCATGAGTCTGGGTTTGCTGCTCAGTTAGCGTACCTTCAACTTTATTGGTTATCTCTTGCATTTTACTACTGGCCTGAACCACATCATGACTCAATACTTGCACTTCACGGATCAAGGTGCGCATACTAATTAACATACTATTAAATGCCAATGCGATTTGAGAAAACTCATCTTTGCCATCAATTTGTATATTGTGACTCAAATTGCCATTAGAGACCTGACTGGCCACAGACTCAATCTGATAAACGTTAAACACAATGGCTTTATAAATCGCCAATAAAGCATAAAGTGAACCTATCACAACAGAAATAACCATAAGCATTAGCCAAAACATGATCCTAGACTGGTCAACTTCTCGCTCATTAAGCAAGGTTGCCAATGTCTGTTGGTTATCATTAAGCCCCTCCTGTATTAGCAGGGCCATAGCACCAGACTCTGCCGTAAACTCATTAAGACCTATGTTTACATTTTCAGGGCTAATAATATCGGCATCGACTCTTTGTATAAATTGAGACAAACGGGTGTGAAGTGCATTAATCGTCTCGATAAATTGTGATATTTCCTGACTGCTCGCTTTGGTCTTTAACCGAGATAGCGTTTTTTGGCTACTTTCTAACAGCTCAAATAAACGTGTATTAAGCGCCACTAATTGAGTGTAATTTACGGGAGTAAATCCATTATTTCCTAACACTTCAATGGCCACTGTACTCACACGAGAATGGTAGTCATTGATGGCTGAAATTCTTGTCAAATAAAGCTCTGCAAGGTAAAAACCTTTAGGATCATGATCAAGTGCTAAGCCTGAACTCGACCCAATATTTTCTTTCAAATCTGCAATGAGATCTGCACTATGATTAATGGCGTCCAATGCCGTCTCATTTGACTCACTTTGCAGTGCATTAGAGATTTGCGATAACAGGGTCATTGACTCACTATCGTCAATGGTTTCAACACTCGCAACCAGCTTCTCTGATACTCGTGTTAGCGTTGAAGCAACCGCGTCACCACGGATCAGAGCTAACCTTGCCTGTTGCAAGTTAAGATCCACTGCTGATAAGGCATTAACAGACGCTAAGCCTCTTAATTCGTTACCAACAATTTTTACCTGTTGGTATTGAAGTTGAATTAAATACGCAGCACCAAGGGACAGTGGTACTAAGGTGGCTAAAGCAAGCAAACTAAACTTTTTCTTAAAATTAAGTCTATTTGCGATATTGATACCAATAGAAAAAAATGCGCTCATAATCAATCATCCATCTAAACAAGTATGGATAAATATTAGACCATATTAATCAATATTTTATTTCAAATGTACATTCGTGGATAACGCTAAGATATTCACTGACCTAAGCTCAGCTCACTAAGCTCACGAAGCGTTGCTCTGTTAATTGACATTACTTACAAAAACGCAAACTATCGCACCAAACACGACTGCACGATTAAACGCAATATGGGTGACATGACGCTTAACGAAAAATGATATATCGTTAATCGTCTCAACACCCATTAACTTTAAAAATCAGATACTTCAAATTGAGTTAATTGTATACTACTCATGTCGAGTTGCTGGCGTAAACTGCGCGTTTGTACAACCCAGTAGTTCATGTAAAACTGAGCAGTTTTCAGCTTTCCTTGATAAAAGTCTACTTCCAATGTAGCGGTCTCAAGAGCTGACAATGCCACAGAAGCGGTCCGTGCCCACATCCAAGCCAACGCTGTGATCCCAAAAATTTGCATATAAGGCATAGAAGCCGCGCCAAGAATATCTGGGTTTGTCTCTGAATGATTAACAATAAACTGGGTCGCTTGCTCAAGATCACTTGATGCATCCATCAGTCCAGCAATATAGGGTTTCATCAACTCATTATTGACATTAGCCCCAATGAACTGCTTGACTAACTCAGACCAATTAAACAAAGTCGCCCCTTTATCAAAGAGGATTTTTCGACCCACTAAATCTAACGCTTGCACCCCGTTAGTGCCTTCATAAATCATAGAAATACGAATATCACGAACAAATTGCTCCATACCCCATTCATGGATATAACCATGACCACCGAAGACTTGTTGCGCATCGACACACGCATTAAACCCTCTATCTGTCACAAAACCTTTCACAATGGGTGTAAATAACGCTGCAAACTTAGAGGCGAGCTCTGCTTGTTCTGGATTATGATGGCGCTCTGCTTTATCTAGCCATAAAGCTTGCTGCCCCATCATCGCTCTTGCCCCTTCATTAAACGATTTTTGCGACATTAACATGCGGCGAACATCTCCATGAACCAAAATAGGATCTGCCGCCATTTCAGGCGCCTTAACACCACTTAGACCACGTCCCTGTATTCTATCTTTTGCGTAAATAAGCGCATTTTGATAAGCAATTTCAGACACACCCAGCGCTTGCACACCAACCATTAATCGTGCCTGGTTCATCATAGTAAACATGGCCCGTAAACCTTGATGTGCATCACCCACAAGTTCACCTATCGCGCCATCGAAATGCATCACACACGTCGAGTTACCGTGGATCCCCATTTTATGCTCAAGTCCTGTCGCACAAAGTGTATTGAGCTTGCCTAGACTGCCGTCTGTATTAACCAAAAATTTAGGCACCGCAAACAAAGAAATACCTTTAACTCCCTCTGGGGCATCCGGCAGGCGGGCCAACACCAAATGAAGGATATTGTCAGCTAAATCGTGATCTCCCGATGAGATAAATATTTTTTCACCCGAAATAGCAAATAAGCCTTCACCAACATGCTGTGCTTTGGTGCGTAACAGGGCCAGATCTGTCCCCGCATGAGATTCCGTTAGATTCATGGTACCTGTCCATTCACCTGTCACCAGTTTGGCTAAATATTTCTGCTTTAACTCATCACTACCATGGGCATGAATCGCAGCATAAGCCCCATGGGTTAACCCTGGATACATAGCAAATGCCATGTTGGTTGCTGTTTTCATTTCAGTAGCAAATACCCCTATTACCTCAGGAAGACCTTGGCCACCAAATTCGGGATCACAGGTTAATGTTCCCCATCCGTTCTCTACGTACTGCTGATAGGCATCCTTAAAGCCTTTGGGGGCAATAACATTGCCATCAAGTAACTGACAACCTTCGATGTCTCCACGACAGTTAAGCGGTAACATAATGTCAGTCGCGAAATCTGCCACCCCTTGTAAAATCGCATCGCTCAGTTCAGCGTCTATTTCATCAAAACCTCTTAATTCAGTTTCTTCATAGATATTAAGAAGTTCATTTAATATAAATTGATAATCTCGACGTGGTGCTTGATATGACGCCATCTCTAATCCTTTTATTTACCTGCACAATTAATCATTGTGAGTTATTCATACGGTAGTTTCAATCATGCGTTTAAATGATACCATTTGCAAGAAACAGCTTACGTTAACTGGAGCTTAAAACGTGATCTCGTTCTTCAAAATAAACCTCGACATCAAAAAATAACATTTAATAATAACGCTTAGAACGACACCATTAATAGGGAGGGAGAGACTCACTTTCAGGTAAGATACACTCCATTCAACGAATGATGTTATGATTCAAATTCTTCTTTTGACTCTGAGGATAAAGAGTTTAACTATTTGTAAATAACCTCAATTAGAATTAAATAAGGAAACGGCAGATGAGTGCAATCACGACCAAAAAACACGCTAACGGCTTGGAATATGTCAATGTAGATACTCCACTATGCCAAGCCAGAATTTTCTTACAAGGTGCACAAATTGAATTTTTCCAACCTAAAAACCAAGCACCTCTATTGTGGGTTTCCAGTGCAGATGACTATCAAGCGGGTTATGGGATCAGAGGAGGGATCCCTATTTGTTGGCCTTGGTTTGGTATGCATAGCAACCCAGATTGGCCACAACATGGCTTTGCCCGCACCCGCATATGGGATTTAACATCGACTCAGATCCTCGAATCAGGAGTAGAGCTCAACTTTACCCTTGAATTAAATGAAGAAGATACACGATATTGGCCACATCATACTCAAATTGCGATTCAGTTTATCTTAAATAACACATTAACCGTGTCATTGATCAATACCAACTTATCCAGCAACACGGTTAAGTTGACTCAAGCACTGCATAGCTATTTCCCCATTACTGACATCACTACACTCAAGGCAAAGGGGTTTGAGGGCGCAAAATATCTGGAATTTGGTGAAGGTCCTTTTAAGCAACACAATAACGAAGTGGTGTTCAACAAAGAAACTGACCGTGTTTATACTGAACTTGGTCAGATACAAACACTAGAAACACCTGAAGGTATTATCGAAGTTAGCCGTAAAAATAGTCGCTCAGCAGTACTCTGGAACCCTTGGATAGATAAATCGCAGCAATTATCTCGATTTAATGCCGAGGATTATGCGTCTATGGTGTGCCTTGAAGCGGCAAACGTATTAGAGGATGCTGTGATATTAGCCCCACATGAGACCCACACATTAACCACTCAGATCCGTTGGAAAAATTAAATGTCATTCGATAAAGTGACTCACATTAACCCAAAATTAATCCTCATTATCGACCTCCTTATTACCCTATTTTAAAGAAGTTGCGCAGCAATAAGCATAAATCATGGCAACTTTTTTCACATATTGGTGTTGCCATCATGCTAGACTCAAATACCATTAATTGGCGATAAAACCACAATTCATGATCCGCACTTTATCACGAGCAACCCAATGTACGCTGGCTTGCGCTTTTCTCTTGATCAGCTTACTCATCACATTAATGCTCAGTTATGAATGGCTGGCAGTTAAGCTTGCCAACCATTATTTACGCCAATATGACACCAAGATCACTGAACTCAGTCTCTATCCCCGTTCATTGACTCATTGGCAATTACCTAAACTGGTATTGGTGGTAAAGGGTAGCGATATCCGCATTCAAGATCTCGAATTGACATTCGATAACCGTTTTTCTCTACTGAACTTTTCTGCCAATCAACTCGCCACCATTTCACTGGGAAAAATAGCGGTAGTACTTAACCCTAATGTACTCAGTAATACAGGTAAAAACCTCGATGAACAAGGACCCACGTTAGGACTGGATATCACCCAGCTGCCGCAAATAGAAATGGGGCAAACATCCCTCTCATTAAAAGGGATCCCATCCAGCGCATTAAGTTTGAATTTAACTCATCTCACATTAGATAAATTGGGTCACTTAACCAGTCAGCTCACCCAACATGGGCAGCCTCTATTCACTTTAGATGCTCACCTCACCGATAATAAATGGTCTATTTCAAGCTCCATCGTCTTCGAGCAGCTATACACTCTGTTAAACAATATCGCTAAACACCCCTTAACGAACAGCGCATTTAATGCTGTGCTGGCCATGAAGACAAAATTAGATAAACAGGGGATCTATTTGAGTGGCACACTCAACAGTCAAGCGGAGTTGGATTTGAAAACGGCTCAGCTACATTCTATTCATCAACTCATTGGCACACAGTTAATTTTGTCGCCATTAGCAGATTTAGCCTTAATTCCCAATACAGCATTAGCTCAATCGTCCCTCTTAGTATCAACAAGTTCACTCACTCATATCGAAAGCAAACCGAATCAGATGTTGGAATTTGAAATCGGCGGGCACATTACCGATCTATCCCTCACGGTACTTCCCTTCTCGATACAAGTGACTCCCAAGCCCCAACAAACAATTGCACTGTTGGCACTTATCAAGAATAAGACCTTACTCAAGGCCATTGAGCCATTGCAAACAACCAAATCCAATGAGCCCTTGAATCAATTAACAGCCACTCTTTCATTACGTGATCCTCTCAAGTTTTCCTTCTTAACACAAAAAATTAGCTCACCCGACATTAGGCTTTCAATCGTCAATAACACCATCTCCACCAATATTTCACTCAAAGCGCTAAGCCTAGTCTTGCCTCACCATGTACAATCTCTGGCGCTTAGCGCCAATTGGTCATTCAACTTAATCACCAAAACGCAACTCGCACTTCAGCCGCTATTGCCGCAAAGTCTCAATGCACTTGAATTACACTTAGCAAACACCACCATGACCACCAAGGGGACACTGCAACTGAAGCAGGTTAATGATACACATGATGGCGTCACTCAAACTCAGCCTATATTCACATTGAGTGTTGATAACGAATCCAGTATTGTCAGTGATAAGCTGACGTTACGCACAGTCCAAGATAAACAAACAGCGATAACAATGAAAATAGGATCACTTTCATTATCAAACCTCACACCGCTTAAAGTAAGCTATGCATCCGATACACTTTCAGTGGTGCTACCACGTCTTGTATTACGTCTAGATCCTGTCACCTATCATTATCAGCCTTCATTAACACCAAACGACATCACATTTGAGGCCAATAATGTAATCTTTCGCACATCGGCTCCCAGTGACTTCACTGTCAATATGGGCTCAAAAGATCTGCAGCCATTGGCCCTCAAACCTACCCAATTTACAGGTGCTAGGTTTTCATTAGAGGCTGAAAAAATTAGCTTTTTAGATAAAAAAATAAGTAAACAAGCACCATTGGCTGCCCCCTCTATTGCCATCACAGCTCAAAAGGCTAAATTGTCATCGTTAACGCCTTTCTCACTTGAACATGCTCAAGAGAATAATGCTCAATTAACCCTGATACTACCAAAGTTTGAATTCAAGCAAACAGAGACTGAATTCATTCAAGTCATTAAAGACCCCGCTCACGTTCAAGAAAAAAATCCAGCGAATATTAAGATAGCAACAACAAAAACGCCGCTTTCTCAGTCATTAAATCAAGCATTAACAGCTAAACTTCCCTATTTCACCTTGACAATATTGGACAGCACAAACTTAGCGTTTATGCTCGATAAGACTCAGCATTGGCCACATATTCTCAGTCAGGCTGCGTGGAGAAACCGAGCACATTACCAACTTGAAGGCTTAACACTCACACGCAGCCATCATAAAAATAAGCGCCTAAAAACAGAAAAAATACTGCAGCTTAATCACGCAACAATAAAACAAGCATTCAATTGGAGTAAACCCACGTTAACAACCCAAGAAGCTTGGTCATTAGGCGAACTCCAATTCAACTCAACACACCAAGTCACTCTTGATTTAACTCGGCAAAATGTGCAAAAAATATCTGTTCAGGGTGAGGCAATGCTTGAAAGCGAATTAAGCGAGATATTAGCCATTGTGGATGCAAGTTATCCACTGCCTGCAACATTTCATGCCAATGGTCACGCAACATTGGAGACAAAATACCGTTTTACTCCAGTAAGCACCTCATCTGCCCAGAAAACCACGCTATTGGCCGTAGATTTTAGCCCAACACTGACTGAGGTTAGCGGCAGTATGAATGAGCTGCCTTTTGAAAAAGCCATGCTAAATGCCAAATGCCAGCTGAGGTTACATCACGATGACCATCGCCCAAAAGAACAAAGTTCTCTCGCATGTGATGAGATTAATCTATCCGCTAGGGCCTTTAATCCTGGGGTCCTTATCGAAGACTTTGACTCTCATGCAAGCCTCTTTATCCCCTTAGATTCAGAGCCCAAAAAGCCCTCCCCATCCGTCAGTGTACCAACCCACTTGACTCATGCCGATATTCAGATGAATGCCAGCGGTAAACTGCTCGGTGGAAAACTCACCTTGCCAGAGTTTACCCTTAATCTAAAAGAACGATCTCATGGATATTTAGTGCTCCAAGGACTCAATCTGGCTGAACTCATTGCCATTCAGCCTCAGATAGGCCTTTATGCAAATGGTACGCTAGACGGTGTCCTCCCTGTTGATTTAGTGGATGGAAAAGTCTCAGTCAGTGGAGGTCGCTTGGCCACCAGAGCACCTGGAGGGCTCATTACTCTAAACGGCAACCCTGCAGTCGATCAAATGCGAGATTCTCAACCCTATCTCGATTTTGCTTTCTCAACCATGGAGCACCTTGAATATTCAGAACTGTCTACTAGCTTCGACATGGCACCGACAGGAGATGCTATTTTACACCTCAATGTTAAAGGCAAAGGAAAAGGGGTTGAACGCCCTATACACTTGAATTATTCTCAAGAAGAAAACATGTTACAGCTTTTAAGGAGTCTACAAATAGGGGATAAGTTGCAAACTCAAATTGAACAATCAATAAATTGATTGATATAAACAAACTGGATAAAAGGAATGAACCGTGAAAAGACTGCCTATCCAACGCACCGCTTTGGCCGCAATGATAGCGCTATTAACACTAATAGGATGTACTCCCACAGTGAAGATAGCGCCACCAGATAAACCTATCGTGATCAATCTTAATGTGAAGATTGAACATGAGATCCGCATAAAAGTGGACAAAGATCTTGATGCTTTGCTCACCAATGATGAGCTATTTTGATCACGCTCTGTAAATAAAAGGGATACACAATGAAAACTAAATTTTTGGTCCTCGCTGCAGTCACACTACTAAGCTTGAATGCATTCGCTATGTCATTACAAGATGCTAAATCTCAAGGCTTAGTGGGTGAACAAGCCAATGGCTACCTAGGCATAGTGGTCAATAATGCTCAAGGTAATGCTGTTGTGGAGCAAGTCAACACTAAACGTAAAGCACACTATCAGAAAATTGCCAAAAGTAATGGCATATCAGCCAATGAAGTGGCCAAACTGGCCGCTGAAAAAGCAATGAAAGCCGCTACTTCAGGTGAATATATTCAGACTAGCAGCGGTAAGTGGCTCAAGAAATAAGGCATTATAAAGTGTCAATAACTCAACAAACACACCATTGTTTGTTGAGTGGTAACATATCACTAATACCGTATACCCAAACCACTTCTCGAGATGCAAGATCCTGCATCTCGAGGTCGCTTGGGTATAAGCTAATACCTCAATCTAGCGCTACCGCGCAAACTATCATTATCTCTTACAATCAACTTTACCCTCGATGCGTGATCAGCGAGCTTAACAGCAACGGGGCCAAATACTTGACTGCCATCATTAAACTTCCATCTTTGTTGCACTATCTCACCGTCTTCATCATAGCTTTGCGAGATAAACACATCGACCAAACCAAGATTAATGTGCTTAATCACCGCAACAGGCTTCATTTTTTTCGCTTTAGTGTTAACGGTAATGATTGCCGATGAACTGCTGCTCAAACCTGCATCATCGGTCACGGTCAAGGTGACGGTATAATCGCCATCTTCAGCATATTCATGCACCACGCTCTGGCTATTCCACACACTGTTATCACCAAAGTCCCACAAGTGGCTTACAATAGAGCCATCTTCATCAGTAGAGGTACTGGTAAAGCTTACCTTCGCACCTTGAACATCAGCAGTAAAACGGGAAACTGGTGCTATATTATCAGCTTCAAGTAATAAAGAGATAATAATAGGATCATGATCAGATGAGCGGTATGCATCGATATTATAAAGGGTGACCAACTGTGAGTCTGACTTAAACTCGGTATTATAATCCAGTGAGCTTGGCTCATCGGTATTGATGTGCCATTCGGTTACATCAATCACCTTACTCAGTAATTGACTATTGGCTAACGCATGGTCTAACTGGCCAGATTCTCCTGAAAATACGTATGAATATGCTCCAGGTTTATCGAAATGTTCGAATAATTCTGTAAAATCAGCCCCTTTTAATATTGATAGCGGATCCTCTTGTGCATAAGCATTAAGATCACCAATCAGTAATACCGGCGCTTGAGGATAATGCTCTGCTAACCAAATACTGGCCGCTTGCGCTGCATAAGTACGGGTTAAATTACAATTAGCCTGACCATCATTAAGATCCGGATCGCCGATACTGTCACACCCACTTCCCTTCGACTTAAAGTGATTCACCGCCACAACCAATGACTGTTCGCTACCATTAAGCCTAAACGTTTGAGTCAGCATAGGACGATTTTTATTATCATTAAACAAAGGCACGCCAGCATCATTTAGCGGCGAATTAGCAGAGGATAACACGTGAGCTCCGCTTTGTGGGGTAACCTTATCGTGTCGATAAATCATCCCAACCGCAATCGCATCAGTACCAATGGAGTTTCCTCCTGCATTGATATAGGTATAGCGAGTTTCACCCACGGCTTCATTTAGGCCTGACACTAAATCGTCAATCGCAGATCCTGCTCCAAAACCATCATTCTCAATTTCCATTAAACCAAATATATCAGCATTAATCCCCACCATAGCGCTAATGATTTTGGCACGCTGGCGCGTAAATTCGATGACAGTATCCGCCCCTCTCGATGTTGGGAAACCACCACCAAGGCCATCACCATTGAAGTAATTCAACACGTTAAAGCTTGCTACGGTTAAATTTCCCCCTTCAGCCAGATCTGGCATGATGCTTCTCGTATTTTCAGCAACAAAATTGACCGTATCAACAGGCATTAAACGATACTTGCCAAAACTAAAATGCATGACAGCATTAAGATCTGTAATTGTGTCCCCGACTCTCACCGTATTACTTGAATCTAAACCTGGTGCTGGATAGCGAATAGGATCGGAATTTTGCACACTCAAACCATCGTCAAGTACAATGGCATCTCGTGCATTTGCGGCACTCACCGCCAGAGCATCACTGCCTGGGGCGGCCACTTGTGTGCCGATAAAGTGACGTTGACTCCCCAACATTAATTCACCATAGCGGCCTAAATGATACACTTCGTTCACCACAAGCTGTTGAGTAAAGCTAACGCGCATTCCTTCAAATGCCTCAAAATCGACGATGTTCTCAACAGGCAATGTCACATTCACCGCACTGGGGATCGATTGAGATGATCCACACCGAGTATGAGCAACAATGTCAGTAAGCTGAGTTAACCCATTAAATTCTTTCACAACGGCTTGAATACGAACCCGATCTCCAGCCAAATAATGAATATTTCCTCCCGTATAGACAAAGACACCTTCTGAAGTCAACGGATCAGCATCCACAGCATTGTCCGGCATCTGCATAAAGAATCCCTGTAAACCAGACGCTTGATTACTGGTCACAATCGCTTCTACTTCAATCGTTTGACCATTAAAAGGACTCATATCCGTGTGCCCCTGCAGTGCATGAATGCTCACCGCAGGATCATGACACACTAGTTCAACAGGGATAGGTGGCTCTACCGGATCGTCACCATTGAATTGTCCTAGATCTGTAATGTCATCCTGAGCAAAACCTAGCCAAGTCTCCAAGCCCACTTCATCATCTACTACGGTATCTGCGATAAGTGTCTGTGGATCACGAATCAAAGTATTATTTTTTGTCGATAAAGTGCCACTGCCCCACTCACTCCCGGGATCAAAACCCACTTGACCTAGGCTATCGACCACCACATTACCTGAAGTTAACACAATGGCATCATCACCATTGAAAAAATCAATGTTACTAACCCGATCTGCGACAGCCAATATTGCTGCACTCGCATTGTGATTGGCCACAACATACACTTCACCTGCCGCTAATGATCCCGATAACGGGATCCTACCACCCGCTTGTGTACTGCCGTTAAAATAAAATTCAACTTGGTATTGACTCAAATCAAGAGTATTAGTACTTAAGTTATAAAGTTCGAACGCTTTATTGTTACCACTGCCCTCAACATATTCAGAGAAAATCAGATCATCTGCCCCTTGGGCAAACGTAGACATACTCGCCATCAACAAAGAAAGTAAGCTTGCTTTAATCAACATATCAACCCCTTAATATCATCCATGAAACCTAAGTTCCATTACAAAAACTGGCTATTTTTCAAACACCTATTTATTACCAATCGGAAACAGCATAAAACATAAAATCAAATCATAAAACAAAATAATTACAATTTAGCTACGAAATCGATAATAAAAAACCAAGCAATAACTTTAAAGGGAGTCTATTAGGATACTGTGTGAGCAAATATTCGATGACGGCTCTATAAAAGACCACTGGAAAAGTAATCCACTAGAATATAAATATGACAGGGCTGTAACGATAAATAGGAAAAGTAGGCACGATTATTTAGGGTGGACAATAATGCCACAGTCTAAGATATTGACGAAATAAATAAACCGTCATTTCTCTAAGCTCGACATGCCAGCTCTAGCATGTCGAACAAGTTAGAAGAAAGATGTAAAACTCTTAAGTCTATTAATCTCTTTGTAGTGCAACGATAGGATCTAGCCTCGCTGCTTTTTTAGCCGGGTATAGTCCAAAACCAATACCAATGGTCATGCATACTCCCAAGGCTAAAATAATGGCTGAAGGTGACCAAGCTATTGGCCAGCCAGCCGCTATTGAGATCACCATCGCCAGTAACTGACCGACACCGATCCCGATAATGCCTCCTGTGGCAGAGATGACAATACTCTCAATTAAGAATTGGCGGGCGATATCTTTCCTTTTGGCACCTAAAGCGCGTAATAATCCTATTTCACTGGTGCGTTCCATTATCGTAGCTAACATGATATTCATGATCCCAATTCCACCTACAAGCAATGAAATTCCTGCAACACAGGCCATCACAATATTAAATATCTGTTGGGTTTTTTGATGCTGAGCTAATAAATCTGCTGGTACTACGATGTCATAATCTTGTTCTCCACCGTGGCGACGATTCATTAAATGTCGTAAACTTTTCGCCGCCAATGAGGGCTCTACACCGATGGCTATTGACATTTTAAACGCATCAAGTTCATCTTCAAGGGGGGTGAAATTTAACTTCTTCAATGCGGTCGACAAAGGAATAAATACCTGATTTCGTTCACCACCTAATTTGACACCTTGAATTTTAGATTGGCCCACATTGGCATCTGTTAATGTACCAATGACAGTAAACCATTGATGATTAATCTTTATCACACTGCCAATAGCATTCCCTTGTGGAAATAAGCTTCGCGCCGCTTCTGGGCCTAATACTGCCACTTGCCTAAAATAAAGCTCATCACTAGCAGTGAATATTTGACCATCACTTAACGCCAAAGACGTTAAAGAAAAGTAGCTAGTTGTCACACCTTTAACGTGTGCATCACTGCGACCCTCCAAGCTAAATAAACTAAACACCTTCACTTGTTTCTCGGCGCTCCACTCCTCCACAAAAGGTAACGTCTCTTTGGCACTTTCGACATCCCTTAAATTTAACCCTAAACTATGCTCACGTATTGACTTTAACGCTTCCCCATCAGTCGTTCTAGCGTTAACGACTACGTTTCTTACCCCCATGGATTCGATCATTTTGAGTGCTTCACGTTCGGCACCTTCTCCAACACTTAACATCGCAATGACAGCACCAACACCAAATATCATTCCCAATAAAGTCAACGCTGTACGAAGCTTATGGTGACGCATTTCATCAAATGCTTGCTTTATACCTTCGACATACGCTCTACTTTGAACCATTAGAAACTTCATATTCGACTCCTTTTAGGCGGAGTTGTCAGTGCAATAACATCGCCGATGGTTAAACCATCGATGATCACCGTGCGATTCAAACTGCGGCTTCCAAGGATCACAGCTCGCTTCATAAAACCGTTAACCGTCTTCACATAAACCCAATATTGGCCCTCTTTTTGAAAGATAGATTGATTAGGCACTGTCAACACATCGTCTGCACTCAACAAATGCACACTCGCATGGACTTGTCTGCCAGGTTGCATAATCTCCACGAATGTTTTATCTAAGCTAACGGTAAATTGAAAGTAATTAACCGGGCTATCTTTATCTTTAGGTTTAGCGAGTGCATCTAACTGGATCACTTTCCCTTGAAAAGGTCGATCTGGATAAGCATCGAGATACACAGTTGCAGTTTGGCCTATGGCTAAACCCGATGCTTCAGATTCTTGTACATAGAGTTTTGCCTGCATCACAGAAGTATCAGGTAATAAACCAATGGCAAAACCTGACCATATCATGTCACCCACAACCGGAAATGATCCATCCCATCCCTTTTGGTACACAAATAGACCATCGTGAGGGGCAATGATCTCCATATGTTTCAGATTGTTTTTGAATCGATTAATTTTGGCAGCATGTCCTTTTTGCTTAAGCTTAATCAATTTCTGCTCAGCCTCAGCCTGAGAAGCATGTTGTGCTAAACTCCAATCAAAGTAATGTACTTTAGCTGTTAAGTAATCCTGATTTCGCATCTGATCAATGATTTCAATCTTGGTATAAACCCGCTCATCATCACTAAAATAACGCTCAGCCAAATCTTTTTCCTGACGAGTTATCTCAATTCCTTGCTGCAACATTTGGTTGACGGTGTGATCTTTTTCTGCTTGAATTTGACTATCAAAACCTAACTGTTTGTGATCGAACCCTTCCATAATTAAGCGATAACTTTCACGTTCCGGATCCATTCTTGCGACCACATCACCGGCTTTAACTTGAGTAAAGTTATCTAATAACCACACCAAAGATTGAGGACCTCGTAGCCCTGTCGGTACGGTCACAGCGGTTGACTGGCTGGCCTCTAACTCACCTGTCGCTGGAATATCAACCTTAAAATTTTCCCGCGTGATATTCATGGTAAGCACACCATCTTCAACATGTTGATCACAGGCTGAGAGGCTTAAACACCCCACGACAATAACGACACACAATATTTTACTTAAATAAAGTCCTTTTCCTGTCAGCCTAATGCACTCCAAAAGTACATATTTCATGGCAATAAAACCTCTTGATTTAACACTAACCCTGAGGTAATAGACACTCGTTCTTTACCCATTTTTCCGATGCTCACATTCTGCTTACTGTCACTAAATACACCCGGAAGTAACACAAATGCCTGCCCAGCATCATAATGTACGGCATCGATAGACAACAATAACACCTGTTTATCATCGGTAATATCAATCGATATTTTCGCCGTCATTCCAGGTCTCATCAGATCTTTATCTGGCTCATCAATACTGGCTACAGCATCAAAAATCACTAAAGGTATGTCTTGATTTTTATGTCTAAACACCGCACCTAGTTCAATAATTTTCCCCATAAAAACCTTATCGGGATTGGCATCAAGCTTAATTTTTAATACTTGACCGACTTTAACTCGTCTGGCTTCGACCTCGGGAATGGTCATGTTGACCTGCATATGTGTTAGATCCGGAATACTCAATAATGTATCGCCTACATACACAGATTGACCCTCTTTAATTTTATTGCCACTAGGATCATTACCGTATACCAGCATGCCGTTACGCGGAGCCAAGATAGTGAGCGAGTCTATGCCTCGCTGCAGTTGATCGACCTCAATGGACAGCTTTTGTTTATCCCCCATCAACATGGCTTCTCTTTGCTTGGCACTTTGTGCTTCAAGCGCCAGCTTCTGATCTATTAGGATGACTTTATCTCTGGCAATCACCGCATCTTTTTCATACTTAATTTTATCGATCGTCGCTGTCGTCATATCCGAAAGTGCATACTTACGTTCAGCTTTCTCTACATTCATCTTCGCTTCGGCCAGAGATAACCTTAGCTCTTCAATTTTTTGTGCATTTCTTAATTTAGATGTCTTGATATCTTGACGAGTTGCTTCAAAATCAGCGGTTTTAACCGTCAGGCGTTGCGATAACTCTGAGGTATCAAGCTGAGCAAGCATGTCACCTTTTTTAACCTCAGACCCCTCTGGCGCTAGCTGTTTAATTTGATATTGCCATGCTCGACGTATCACTGGGGGGTTAACAACTGCCGTGTCAGCGGACACAAGCTCTCCTGTCACTTCAAGGCTTTGACTTAAAATGCCTTTTTCAACTGACGTCACCATAGAGTGATTGCATGCTGTTAACATTAACAGCGAAACAACAAGAGCCATTATCGGTGGACAACGAACGACTACAATCGCATTAACGCTAAACTTCATGGTCTCACCTTCGCATTAACTAATACACTCATGCCTGGAATGATATTGATTTTTGCATCGGATATAAAATCAATCTGGAGGCTAAACCAGTTACTATTCCCCCAGCCTGGCTGCTTCAATGCTTGTTTGTCTATGGTATTAATGTGCCCAGTAAACGTCATGTCGGACTGTGCATCAACTCTTAGGTTGACTTGACTGCCAACCTTTATTTTGTCGACATCAACCTCATTCACCCAAGCAAGTACTTCTAACTCTTCCATCGCCGGTAAACTGGCGACTTCACGACCCACCTGTACTGTGTCACCAATCGCATATTTCTTTTGCGACCAAGGATCGCTACTGTAGAGTATCGGCCCTTTTATCTCAGCTTTCAGTGTCAGCTTCGCTATTCCATCCAAAGCTTGCGTGAGTTCAAGTTGGGCTCGACGTCTATCGATGGCAAGTTGTGCCAGCTTGCTGCTTTGTTTATCGAGTTCCTCTCTTAACGTTTGCTCAGCTTTGCTCAGCTCGCTGTTCGCCTGCATAAGCTTAAATTGGTTATCTGCATAATCTTTTGCTGCAATATACTCTGCAGGCACATTCGCATCGAGTTTACTTTTATCTCGCTCAGATCGCTTTTCTTTTACATCGAATTGAGCCTGTAACACGCTCGCCTTTAAATCGATAGACTGGCTTTGTTCTTCAGCGGTCACTCTCAGTAAACTCGCTTCTAGCTGTTCAATCTGATTATCAATTTGGCTCTTATCGAAAATCATCACTGTGTCACCAGGACTTGCTATCGAGCCTTCTGGCAACATCCATTGTATTTGATAGCGCCAAGCATCACCGGCTTTAGGTACCATCAATAACTGTGATTGAATAGACGAAATTTTCCCCGTTAATAATAAATGTTCAGCTTCTATGGTATGATTAGCGTCTAACTCTTCGGCATTGACAGCAAGCATATAGCCAAGAGTCATCGGTAACATCATCAATAATACTCTCATCGAACATAGCTTACCGTTAGTATTAAGCCACATACTCACCCCGCTGTTCAATTCCAATAATTTTGCCATCACGCATACGAATAATACGTTGTGCATACGCTGCCACGTCTTCTTCATGGGTCACGAGAATAATGGTCTGTCCAGCTTTGTGTAGCTCAGTAAAAAGCTCCATAATTTCGCTAGCAGTTTGACTGTCTAGCGCGCCTGTCGGTTCATCAGCAAGTAAAATTGCTGGGCGATTAATTAATGCGCGAGCGATAGCAACTCGCTGCCTTTGACCGCCTGACAACTGATTAGGACGGTGTTTTTGTCGTGTACCTAATCCTACTCGTGTTAATAACTCACTCGCATAATCGATATCATCATTAGGAGGGGAGGAAAAACGTAAAGGCAATAACACATTTTGAACGGCGCTCATGCGAGGCAGTAGATGAAAGCTTTGGAACACAAAGCCTATCTCTTTATTCCGCACAACAGATAATGCATCGTCATCTAAACGTGCAACCTCTTGCTCATTAAGCTGGTAACTGCCTGAGCTGGGTTTATCTAAACACCCTATGATATTCATTAATGTTGACTTTCCAGAGCCTGAAGGCCCCATAATAGCAACAAACTCATTTTTATTAATGCTAAACTCAACCTCTTTAAGTGCAAATATGAAGCTATCACCCATCTGATATTCTTTACTTAACCCACTGACTTTTATCATGACTATCTCACTCGCACATATCGATATATACTTAAACGGCCTAAAGATGCAGAATTCAACCATCCTATGGGGATTCTGAAACGAGCATCTTAAAGTGGCTTTGGTATAACGTCTCACATCAGTGATTGAACAACTGCATTACATTGATCTAACAACTTCAGTCTGTACCATTAAACTTATCATACCGCCCCCTATTGCTATTGGAACAATCCAAAACGAACAAGCCCAACATAAGAGTGGCATTGATACATAAAGTTCAAAAGATTAACAGATGTATCATCACTTTTTCACCTGAAAACATGAATAAATGTATTCAATAACTAAGAGCAAAGCATCAATGAGGGACCGTGAATTAACTGTATATCCCTAACAAGCTCAAAATAGCGATACAGGCAAAAGGGGCCCATAGGCAGACATTCCGGAGTGACCACTTTATATCACTATCAAACGCAATAAAGAGTTGCCAAATAGCAAATACTCCAAAGTTCAGGGCCACAAACAACACCAATCCAAATCCTTGCATATTAGAAATAACATCCATACCACAGGCTCCTAGTACCATGCTGGAAAGAACAAGAAACACTGACACAAAGTGAAAAACACAATGCAATACTGTTTTCACTAATGGAGTCAAGTTCGAGGCCAACATTGGCTGTAAATATTGCTTACTGCCATAGGTAAAATGACCCAAACACGTTAATAACCCAAGAATAGCCGCCGCAATAAAAAAAATGTTCATGATTTTATATCCATTATTTCATTTATATTTGAATGTGTATGTCATAGAAACATAGACAGGTTATGACACTAAATGCTTTCAGCAATTCACATTAATGATTGCGAAACCTTTATAATGCGGCTTTTGATAAAAATTACATGGTGGCCATAATCCAGTAATCGAGTCGCTTTTGTGGCTCAGCTAACAGTGACTGGCAAGTGACTTTATATTTCCCCATTAAAGAAGCTAAACTTTTGTCACTCGGTAGGCTCGATAACTGCTTGTCCTTGATAGCAGCCAGCGTGCTCGACACCTGGTTCTTGTTCTGATATTGCTCCGCCAGTCCAACAGCCTGCTCAGCAGAAACGAGCAAGCGATCACCGACCGCTTTCATTTGAGGCACGTTCATACTGGCAATCGCATTGGAACTTATCTGATAATAAGAAGCACACTCCAGAACCTCATGATTAAAAGCGAGTTCCGCTTCGCTTGGACTCACCACTGCCATAGCAGAAGCACTCAACAAAAGACCAACAGGAATAATAATCAGGGATGGTTTTCTCAGGTTAACACCTGCAGTAAACTTAATAAAAATAGAACTCAACATGATGCTTCCAATCATAAGATAATGAAATGACTTTATGCTGGTCAGTTCTACTTTAGTTATCACTGAATATCAAGTGAATAGAAAACAAAATCCGTTTTATGTGTTCCACCGTTAGGCGTTACATTTTGGCACCACTTGCATCACGATTGTCGATTTTCTAACAACACCACATTATCCCCAAATGACCTCAAAATGCAGGATTAAACCATCCTATGTAGACTCTGAAACGAGCACATTGATGTGGCTTGGGTATAAATACAAAGCCCTAGAAAATCATCCTTTCTGGATCATTAAGCGTCGTTAAATCTGGCTGTTTTTCACTCACAAACCAAATATTCATTAGCATCTTTACTCGCTGATTTTTAGACTATACTTTGTTTAATTTTGCAGAGGAAGCCGTCACTATGTCAAGGACACGAGCTGAATTCAGCCAGTATTATGTGATCGCTGCTGTGGTTGCCGCAGAGCTCAATCATACATTAACTTACTGCAAGCAAATTAATCTTACTGCCAGCAATGCGCAAGCTGCCTCATCGAGGGTCGGCAATGCTGCATTGGGATTTAAAGCATTAACTGGCTTTATTGATGACCTCTCTAATTACACGATGAAAGCAGCAACCGACATTAACTTACTCGCCAATAAAGCCAGTAAAATGGCGACAGAAACAGCAAGAGCTGCCACTGCACTAAAGCATTTTGAAAAAGCAAAACATGATTCGCACAATGCACCATATGGCAATACTATTTTACCCGCATATCAGCATATTTCTCATCGTTACTCTCAACTTCAAGATTCTTTTAAAAAAATTATGAACCAAATGGAGACACAACTCCATGAACTTAAACGTAACCTAAGAACCGCCAATATTCTGGCCTCGATTTGTCGAATTGAGGCCTGTCGTGTTGATGTGGCAAATCAAGCCACATTTAATGATGTCGCTAATCGCGTTGATTTTGTTGCTAATAAAATTCGTCAGAGGGTGGATAACGCTATTTCACTTTTTGATACATCAGTAACCAAAAAAGCTGCCTAATTTATGTCTATTATGCAAGTTTATCAGGGATACCACACTAATGAAGAGTCAAGTACTCGTTGAAACCCCCACCCACAAATGGATTTATTTTGGACGAGATCCTGAAAAGCCTGAAAAAATTATCGATACTAACCAGTATATGATAGTGACTGAACACAAAGCCCTTTTAATGGATCCTGGTGGTATTGAACTTTTTGCGCCCATGTTGGCCAGTATTGTCAAACATATTCCTCTTGAACAACTCACCCATCTTTTCGCATCACACCAAGATCCGGATATCATCTCTTCACTTGGACTTTGGGATCAAACGTTACCCGAAGCCAAACTGTATTCACCTTGGATTTGGGAAGGATTTATTCGTCATTTTGGTATGAATAACATTCAATATGAAGCACTTCCAGATGAAGGCAGCCGATTAATATTGGATCAAACTGAAGTGCAATTTATTCCTGCGCACTATCTACATTCATCGGGTAACTTTCATGTTTATGATCCAGCAACCAGAGTCTTAATGAGCGGTGATGTGGGTGCTGCACTAGAAGATCCCAATGCCAGTATTTTTGTTGACGATTTTGAAAGCCATGCGAAAAAAATGACTTTTTTTCATCAAAGATGGATGCCGTCAAATGCCGCTAAGAATGACTGGATAGCAAGAGTCCGAAAGCTAGACATTGAATATATGTGTCCTCAACATGGAAGGATTTTTACCGGCAAACAAGTCGGACAGTTCCTCGATTGGTTTGAAAAACTCGAAGTCGGTCAAGCCATCACACATGCATCAAACTAACATGAAAATTCAATAAGTAACTCACATAATTACCTTCAAAGGCTCATGAATTACCCAGCATGAGCCTTACTCCATCAAAAATGTAATCTGACGTTTGGATGCACAAGTCATCGTGATATTTAGAAGTATCGTGCGAAGTCACTTCCTTGCTTACTCGCCTTAATAGGAGCGTTAACTACTGGGGTACCGATATACAAAAAGCCCACAATCTGATCATGTTCCGTTAACCCTAAACCTGCATTCACTTTAGGATCAAAGGCGACACTGCCTGTTCGCCAAATAGCCCCTAAACCGGATGCAAATGCAGCTTGCTGCATCGCCATCGTAGCGCAACTTGCAGCAATAACCTGCTCAAGTTGAGGAATTTTATCATGTTCAACTGGTTTAGCGACCACCACTATCACCATAGGAGCGCGAAGTGGCATAGACAATGCTCTTTTTTGCGCCACCTCACTAGCCTGATTGCTAATCGCTGCATCGACAAATACTTGCCCTAAACGCGCGAGACCATCACCTTGGGCAATCACAAATTCCCAAGGTGCTAGACCTCCGTGATCTGGGACTCTAGCACCCGCATCGAGTATCATGTTCAATTGTTCTTTATCAGGACCTGGCTCAGCAAGACGAGGACATGACTGTCTTGTTAGCAATAATTCAATAGCGTCCAATGGAGGCTCCTATATGTCAATCGGAATAAACCTGTGTTCGACTCAGATCTATCACAGCTTAATACCGATAAATACTGTCTATAACAAACAAGAATAATAGCAAAAAATCCCTGTTTCTCATACAAAAATCCCACCGAAATGGTGGGATTTGATGTTGGTTTAATCTGACTTCTAGAAGCAGTAAATTATTGACTCTATTTATTAAGTGACTTAGTAATATAATAATCCATGCTGGTATAACGACCTCCTCCCATAAATAACAGCGCTAGCAACATAAATAAATAAGTGATAGCAAATTCAATACCGTTATTCAGCACCACAAAGTTACCTGAACTTGTTAACCATTCGTAATTGCCATTTTCCTGTAACAATGCCTTCGCTGCACTCAATTTATCTCCCGCTGCAAGTACCTGATCATTGGCCAGCCAAGAATTAACATCAGCAATAGCCAACCAACCGTTATCCCAATGGACAGCAAACGCAGCCACCAACATAGTGACCATAAGTGGGATAGCAATGAGACGAGTCGCCAATCCAAAAATAAGCAAGCCACCTCCAATCAACTCAGTGCCAGCAGCCAGAGACACCATCACTTCAGGAAAAGGTAACCCTAATCCCCAATCAGGATTGCCGAACCAAGCAGCTGAGTCGCTAAAGTGAGATAATTTATTATAACCTGCTTGCATAAGCACTGGTGCAAGGTAAAGCCTAAGCGCAAGAGGCGCTATCCCCTCGAAATAACTGAGTAAGTCGACAAATCTTTGATATAAATTAATAATTAACATGATCATTCCTTTTTCTATTATTGCTTAAATAGACCTCCAACAGGAGAATTTTATTTCAAACAGTTCTTATTTCTATCAACTTAATTTTAACTCTCAGTATTCCACAAAAATCAGTGTGTTGAAGCGACTAGTACATAGCTTAGTCTATCAAAAGTAAAAATTGTTCAAAATAATCAAGGTAGACTTGTGCGCCATGTGGATTGTGATTATGTTCAATACTATTAACCCGCTTTTCGCCATAAAATACATTATCAGATGCCATTAACAATGACCAACAGGCCGCAAATATCCAATAAACATTAACAGCTGCAGGTAATGCCGATTTAGCCGCTATGGTGAGTTTAGGATGGCCGAGTAAATAAGACTCAATTAATGCTTCTCGCTGCAGAGTCGACAGCCGATGAGTCGACAATACGACGGCAAGATCAAACAAAGGATGTGATCCACAGGCATATTCAAAATCAATACAAAAAACTTTCCCATTTTTAAACAATAGATTATGAGGGTTGAGGTCTCTATGGCTATATTGACTGGCTAAGTGACATTCATCTAACTCTGCAAGCCATTGGTCTATTTTTTCCTCCACGTCCAACAGTTGCTGCAAGTGTACTTGCCATTGCTTGATTATCTCACTGTTTTTTACCCGTAAACTTTGACCCTGCATAGCAAGCAATTGATCCCGATATATCCGCCACTGAGTAGACACCTCAATCACATTATCCGGCACAGCTAATTTAGCCAGTCCAAGTAAAAGGGCTAACAATTGTCGATGAGCATTGGGTTTATTTAACGGATCATCAATTAGAGGGGCATGAGTACAAAGTAAATCAGACCATTGATTGTCAGGATCTTCCTTAATGTATTCACTGAGAAAATAAGTATGATCAGGGCTGACATAATACAAACAAGGTGCTAATCCGGCATCCGCTGCCAAGCGCCAATTTTTCACTTCTGCTTGACGATCACAAAGTTTGTCACTCGCCGATGAGTTGCTGCGTAACACCCATTGACGTTCACCATCAGTGATCAGGTAATTGACGTTACTTAATCCATGGGTAAGCCTTATTACCTTGGATGAATAAGATAACTTTAATCCAAATAGAGTAAGATCATCGACCACAAAATGGGGTAATATCGCCAGTAGCTTCTCAGCTTGATTCATAAATAGATCAACTTAAACAAGGTCATTGAGGAAAACGCCACCGTAAACTGAAGCATGCAACTTAACTGATCACGGTTAAGTTTTCATTCCGCATGCTTGAACGCCACAAAAAGTAACCACCAATAGCCATGCCCACATACACAATAAACAACAAAGAGGTTAACATTAAGCCCTTTTGTAGGTAAAGATAGATTGAAAATAAGTCGATAACGACCCAATATAACCAATTTTCTAACACTTTTTTAGCCACTAAATACGTTGTCATAACAGCATAACAAGTCGTAGCAGCATCGAGATAAGGGTATGATGCTTGAGTATAATTTGTCATAACAAACCCAATAGATATCGAGATCAACGCAGTGATCAATATCATCTGCAGATGTCGAACAAGGCTCCATGAAATAACACCGCTATGGTTACCTTGCCTATCTTTAGACCATTGCTGAAAACCATATATCGCCATCGCCATATAGTAGATATTCAGTACTGACTCCATTAACAATGATACCTTCCAAAACAGGGCAGTATAAATGGCCGTACTCGTAAAAGCGGCAAACCAACACCAGATACTGCCTTTCATCGCCAGTACCAAATAGGCTGCAGCTAACACCACCGCTAGTGCTTCCCAGGCGGTCAATGCATTGGCTTGAGAGAAAGCACCTGTTAATGTGCTTAATAATGCTGACCAAAAGTCTGTCATTGAATCATCCATTCTGATTTAATTAGTCTAAACAATGCATCTCTAAAAAGTGAGAGCGGAGCCTGATATTAGTAATATTTAAGGTGATTACGATTCATTATTACTGCACTATTGAGTATGAGATAGGTTTAGTTCACCGCCGATAAACTTACACACAAACACAGCTTTACCCCATTTCTCGTGGGCTGCTTCCATTTCAGTGGCCAACATATCCATCACCTCTTTATACTCACCACACACTTGAGTTGCCATGGCATTGGTTTTTCGCTCTATATTTACATAGCTATCGACTCGAGCAATAAACCATAGAATGGGATCTAAATAGTTATCTTGTAAAGGGTAACAACTAATTTCTGCAGTTAATTTCATTTTATGACCTTAGGCCGCCTTCTAGTGCGGCCAAATAATAAATATTGATACACATATCAATAAAGATGATCGGGCATGTAAACCGAGTCACCTTTACTAAAGGAACTTAACACTAACAGTTAACCCTAATTGACGAGGATCGCCATAGCGGATGTATTGCTTGTCAGCCCAATCTTGATCCGGCTCATTACCAAAATAAAACCCTCGGGTGCCGTATTGCTCATCAAACAAGTTACGTCCCCATAAATAGGCTGACCAGTACTCAGCTTCATAACCCACACGGGCATTAAAAATGGTATAAGCTTGTGATTTTGACTCGTTGCTGTCTGAGTAATAAAAATCACTTTTACCACTACCTGTTACATTCGCAAACCAGCCAGAGTCGGTACGATAAGTCGCACCAGCACTGTAAGTGAATTGAGGAGAATGCGCCAGCTCACGCCCGCTTAAATCCACGGTATTCCCACCTCCATCCTGGTATGCATAATCTCCATAGGCCGTTTCTAACCACCCAAGACTGGTATATAGCTTAAGATTATTGGTCGCATACCAAGTACCATCTAGTTCTGCGCCATAGTTATGCGAACTACCGGCATTTTCGGTATAGAGAATAAACTCAGAGATATCATCTGGATTCTGTTGCGATGCAGCAACTTGTTGATCTCGCCTGTCCATATAAAACAATGAGAAGTTAGTATTGGCAGCCCCATCGAGCCAAATGGACTTCAAACCTATTTCATAATTATACAAGGTCTCGGTGTCATACTCTTTCTTATCAGACAGCTCCACAGGAAGTGACATGTTAAAACCGCCCGCTTTGTAACCTCGAGCGACTCGCATATACGCCTCATGATCATGGTTCAGGGTTTTACTAAGGGCGACATGACCACCCCACATTGTTTCACTTGGATCAAATTCCTGACCATTGACATCAATAACATGGCCATCTTTATCCTCTTTACGGCCGCTATCTTCATAGTCACTCTGGCGGCCCTCTAGGCGAAGTCCTATAGACAATAAATAACCATTAGAATAGTCGGTATCTATTTGACCAAAAACAGCGTAAGTATTCGCATTATAACTCGCATCTAAATATTTAGTTCTCTCATTATATAACGGAGCTAGTTTTCCTGAATTGTATTTAGAATAATCAGTCGTTAGGTTCTCCTCATCTAAGCGGGAATAATAAACACCAATTAACCAATTAGTAGAATTTAAAAATATTCTGCCGGCATCATTAGAAGATAACCTTAATTCTTGAGATAAAGTCGTTCTCTCTCCCTCTTTATCCCAAGTCGCGTTATAAACACAAGGTTTAGTGCCTATAGACACGCCACAATCCAAACCAGCCCAATAATCAGGGTTAGCCCAATCACCATCGTAATTATAATCTGTTTGTGAATTGGCATAAGACGTCAAAGAAACCAGCTCAAATTTGTCGGCCCCCGTATAAGTAAACTTAAGTGAACTGCCTGTGGTGCGCTGCTTATCAACACCAGGGGCATCGGTCAGCGTATTTTCACCATTATTGTCCAAAGTCCACACATCATAGCCATTATCATAATTGGCATGCAACAAGGTTAAGTCCACCTCTAAATCGTCCGTGGCATACCAGCGCAATTTTGCTCGGCCAGTAAATTCATCACGAGCATTGGTGTCATCACGGCCTAGATAGAGATTATCTTGGTAACCATTTTGATTATGTTGTTGTAATGAGACGCGATACAATAACTTGCCGGAATCGGTTAATGGTCCTGAACTAAAACCACTAAAAGTTGTCAATGCATCGTCACCGACAGAGACTTCCGCACCATGCTCAAACACATCGGTAGGGTCATTACTTTTAAGATAAATAAGCCCAGCAAGCGCATTGGCGCCATAACGGGTGCCTTGAGGTCCACGAAGCACTTCAACTTGCTGTAAGTCGTACATACTCGATATCATGCCTAACCCTGACATATCGATATCATCAATAATGTAACCGACCGAAGAATTAGGTGCACCTTGATATTCCTCTTGCTCACCCACACCTCTGATTTGAAAATATTTAGGTCTTGAGCTTCCTCCTGACCAATTCAAATTCGCGATGGAATTTAATATATCTTCAAAGTGCTGCGCACCTTCATCTTCAATCTGTTGTTGATCGATAATCGTGACACTAGACGGCATCTTTTCAATCGCCGTGCCACGAAAGTCTGATGCAACCACCACCACTTCCATTTCATCCTCTAGTTCAGAATCTTGGTTCTGTTCAGCAGATAGCGCATAGAAACTAGTCAGCACACTCGAAACTACCAGCGCTGCTGGTGACATTTTTTTTATCGTAAACCGTTTTGAAACAGACATGAGGACCCCAAATGATTATTTTGAGATCCGGCAATTGAAAAGCGAGAAAGGATATTGAATTTGATCATGATTGAAAAATCAAAAATTGGCCCATTCCTACGCCGGTATAAGCCGGATCAGGTTCAAAGGGTTTGTCACATGACATCTCAGATACCGTATATAATACGATATCACCCCTTGGCGCTAGCGATTATACATGATTAATACAAATGATTGACATACTTGTGTGGTCATTTGCACATAAAAAATGCCAACTTACATGTTGGCACTCATGTCGATGCAAAAATAAGTTAGTTAGAAAAAGCCATCCTCACATACAATTCATACCTAACGGCATTAGCACTAGGTGAAACACCAGACACTTGAATTTGCTGTTTTCCATGAATTTTTAATGATTTCCACGCCACACCTTCATCGTCAAGTGAATAGCCATTAATGTCATACCACGTAAACTTATATTGGAGACGAAGAGAAGTAGCAACTTTACTTATGATCAAGCCTGATCCTTGTAAAAAACCTTCTTGCTGACGAGATTTAAGCTGTTCAACGCTAATTTCACTCGCAAATGATCGATTATCGACTCTCACCTCACCGGTTGAACTGGCCATTAATCCAGCGGAATGTGGTGCGCATGCACTCATAAATAAGGCAAAAGTAATCACTAAAATAAATTTTATCATTGTGTATTCTCAGACGGATCTTAACGTTAACGGAGCCATGAATGCCCCATAAAATGGTGTTCTCTACGCGATGGTTATCTTTACGTTGCTAATATCCGCCCTAAAGGTCTACCACCGACTAAATGCATATGAATATGATAAACCTCCTGACCACCATGTTTATTACAGTTCATAATTAACCGGTATCCATCGTTAGCTATCCCCTCCTCTTCAGCAATTTTGGCAGCAACGGTCATCATACGACCTAATGCTCTCTCATCTGAAGCTTTAACATCATTGACAGTAGCAATAAGATGATTAGGAATAATCAAGATATGGCTTGGAGCCAGAGGATTGATATCACGAAACGCGGTTACCAAATCATCTTGAAATAAGATATCTGCGGGGATTTCTCTACGTATAATTTTACTAAAAATAGTTTCTTCTGCCACTTATTATTCCTCTTTATAAACTCAATGTTAGGAGTATACCTGTAATTATCGAAATTGGGAGTGCACCACTGTATTTGTCATACCAATTTAAAGACACATAACTTTGAAATTAATAGCTATATTTATTGTTTATATGGAAGTGGCCTAGGTATTATTAACAAGAAACTAAAAATGAAAGGAACAACATAAACATTGAAACAGCAAGGAGAAATGAATCGATAAACCCTCCAATATAGATTAAAGGCAGGGCTTCGTTAATTAACTATCTTCAACGACTTAAATTTTATTTACTGAGCATTTTAATTCACTATAAAACGCTCAGTAAACACTCAATTAAGTCTTAATTAATATACTATTATCTAATGACGTACCTCATGCAAATGAGTTTGTGCCCATGCAATAGCTTGACCTCGACTCGACACACCAATCTTTCTAAAAGCGCGATAAAGGTGAGTTTTAATCGTACTTTCACTCACAAAAAGTTGATTGGCTATATCCACATTTGTACTGCCTCTTAGCAGTGCTTGCAAAACCTCTCTTTCACGCATTGTGAGGCTATCAGTGCCATCAACTTGAGATACATTATCTTGATTTCGCTGTAGCAGCTCTGCTGGTATAACAGACTGACCTCTTAAAATATTTCCCAAACTATGACCGATTGTTTCCAAAGTCGTATTACAAAAAAAGACTCCTGCTGTCACTGTTGAATGAATAAGAAAACGCGCATCTATTTGCCTAGGGAAGTGTAAAAAAACAACCCGTGCAGATAATTTTTTTTCAACGAAACGCTGAATTTGATATGCCTTTTGAATATCAACCGTCGCTAGATCGATGATAATCAGTGAGAAATCTCCATTTGTAACCTCAAGCTCGACATTCTCTGGAGGTATTTTAAGTAACTTGACTAAAAACTCTTGAGGCCAACGAGTATCAAGTAAATCAGTGAGAAGATTAGATCGAGAAATGACGACCCAGTTTATGACTTTAAACATACTGCGACTCCATGTCGACAAAATTAACCATATTGACAACCCCTAGAGGCAACAAAATATGAGTGATACCAAATAAAGCCTGTAACCTATTACTTACTTAGGTTATCAACAAAATAGTAAAGAGTTCCGCCCTCAAGCCTTGTATTATTCATCGGCTCTGGGGGCATAATAACAAGCACACTTCACTATTCTGTTTAAAGGCCGCTTGTGTTAAAGTGGTGATCCTTTTTCTGTAGGTACGTATTAGAAAAAGAACGAACGGCACTAACAACCGCTAATGCATAGTATGTAAGGGATAGCTGTTAACATCGTCAACATAAAGTATTAAGGTTATTGTGCCGAACGGCTATTCTCACCTTCGACCTAATACTTAACTACTAACACTTTATAAAGCTATATCAAACTCTTATGGATTATATTTAAACAAAATCTGGTCCACATTTAATTGTTGCTATTATGTAGCAATTTGAGTGTATTTCAAAGCTCTATTAAGTAAAAAAACATTAATTTTTTGTTAACTCTCTAAAAGCTAACATGACTAAAGCTAATTACTGTAGACATAGAGATGAAATTTTTACTTTCAGTATAGAAAACCAGCATATAAATAATATTATCCAAGCCAGCAAGCTGACTATCTGTCGGGGCGACAAAGAGAGATACTCAAGCCACTTCAAGAAGCCGTTTTAGAGTCACAATAGGATGGCAGAATAAGGCAGTGATTGAGGCAATGGTTATTCCCTTGTTGATGCAGGTATTTTATCGGAACTCCTGCAGAGCATGAGGAGAAGCAACCTATGTTTTCGTTATGAAATATTGAATTACACTGAATGGATTCAGGCGCAATTAACGCCCCTGAACTCGGTCACTTCTCTATATGATTGACAATTCACCTTAAGATGAATTGTCAATATACTTAATAAAATCAACGATTGCGAAGTGCAGCAATGCGTTTTTCCAAAGGAGGGTGGCTCATCATCAATTCTGACATGGACTTCTTACCATTGATACCCAGTGCAGACATTTGAGCAGGCATCGCTCCCGTAGCTGGACCTTGGCGTAAACGCTCAAGAGCCGCAATCATCTTTTCTTTACCGGCAAGTTTAGCTGCACCCTCATCGGCCTTAAACTCTCGAATGCGTGAAAAATAAGCCACAATCATCGAAGCTAAAATACCAAACAACATATCCAAGACAAAAACCACCGCCATATAAGCGAACATCCCTAAACCTTCACCCTCTTCGTCATTACTTGACACAACATTATTAATCATTCCCGCGACCACGCGAGCAGCAAAGATGACAAAAGTATTTACCACACCTTGGATTAACGTTAATGTCACCATGTCGCCATTGGCCACATGACTCACTTCGTGTGCTAATACGCCTTCTATTTCATCTTGACTCATGCCATAAAGCAACCCACTACTGACTGCCACTAATGCATTATCTTTACTTGGCCCAGTCGCAAAAGCATTAAGTTCTTCTGACTGATAAATAGCCACTTCAGGCATCTTAATCCCAGCTTGCTTAGCTTGACGAGCCACCGTGTCAACTAACCAGCGTTCAGTGTTATCACGTGGATTGGTGATCACTTCACACCCCATGGTTTTCTTTGCCATCCATTTAGAAATAGCCAAGCTAATAAAAGCACCACCGAAACCAAAGAGCGCGGCAAACACCAAGAGACCTCCCATCGTCGAGGTATTAACACCCAGCAGTGACATCACAATTGATGCGACAAGTAAAATTGCCATATTGGTTGCTATCAATAATAAAATACGCATTAACTAAGCTCCTAATTAGGTACTTGAGTACCAGATCCTACATCGTTAAAGACATAATATGTCCTAAAAATGAAAATTCAAGGGAGAAATCAAAAATAAAACACACACTATAACGACTGCGTAAATCATACATGGCAGGAAAAGATCCACAATGATCCAGATTTAACATTATGCAGTAGGCTTAAACCTTGCTAGGGTGTTCAGATAAAAGTTAACAACACAAGTTAACGAATAAAAAGGTTCACCAACAAATAAAGAAGAAGAGATTTCATATGCGCAAGAATCTAATAACAATTGGCATAGTATTTGTTTTAAATGGATGCTCTACTCAAGTGATTGATCCCGCTCAACCCCACATAAAGGTCAATATGAGCACACAGACAATAGACAACGTATTATTTTATCCAAGTCCATTACAAGACCAAGCCCCTCAATTCGATCAAATCGTTTCAAGCGATTACTTACCTGCATTTCGACTCGGAATGAAGCAACACAATACAGAAATTGCGGCTATCGTTAATAACACCGCTTCAGCCACGTTTGACAATACTATCTCTGCAATGGAAACATCAGGTGAGCAACTAAACCGGGTCTCCCGTGCTTTTTTTAATTTATCAGCGCTAATGTCTGATGATAGCATGTTGAAAATAGAAAATAATATCCTCCCAGAACTTACCCACCACGAAGATAATATCTACCTTAATCAAGCACTTTTTTCGCGAGTAGAGAGTATTTACCAAAATAGAAATTTACTGAAAGGCGAACAAAAATACCTGACTGAAATTTATTACAATGACTTTCTTCGTGCGGGCGCCAAATTGTCATTGCAGGATCAGGTTAAAATACGCAGTATCAATACGTTACTGGCAAAAGCAAGTGCTGATTTTTCACAAAATGTGTTAGCATCATTTAAACATGATGTCATTGTGGTTAACGATAAAGCCCTACTTGATGGCTTATCGGACAATGAAATTGCTTCCCTCGCAACAGCCGCTGATTCAGCGGGTGAAAAAGGCTATATGATCACGCTAGTCAACACCACTAGACAGCCCATACTGGCAAGTTTAACCAATCGAGAGCTACGTCAAAAAATATGGCAAACGTCATCACAGCGAGCAAAAAGCAATAATGGTCCCTTAGCCATCAAAATGGCACAACTGCGTGCTGATAAAGCAGTGCTACTGGGTTACCCAACGTGGGCAGCCTATACTGTTGCCGATCAGATGGCTAAAACACCCGACGCAGTATTTGCCATCCTCGATGATCTCGTGCCTAAAGCCGTCGCCAAAACCAAAACTGAATCGCAAGACATTCGAGACATAATGAACAAAGAGGGCGCAACGTTTGAGCTACAGCCATGGGATTGGGCATTTTATGCAGAAAAAGTCCGCAAACAAAAATACAGCTTAGATGAAAGTTTAATTAAACCATATTTCGAATTTAATCGTGTATTAGAAGATGGGTTATTTTATGCCATGAACAGACTCTATGGTATCGACATAAAACCCCGTACAGATCTGCCTGTATGGCACAAAGATGTCATGGCATTCGAAGTGTTTAACAAGGATGCAAGCTCTATTGGTATTTTCTACCTCGATCCCTACGCAAGACCGGGTAAAAATGGTGGTGCTTGGATGGATGAATTTGTCACACAATCGGATCTTTTAGGTACTCATCCCGTTGTCTACAATGCACTCAATATTCCTAAGCCAGCAGCAGGAAATCCAACCTTAATGACCTTCGATGAGGTCACTACTATGTTCCATGAATTTGGTCATGCTGTTCACGGATTATTTTCCAAGGTGAAATACCCTAGTATCGCTGGGACAGCCACTGCACGTGATTTCGTCGAGTTCCCCTCTCAGTTTAATGAAGATTGGGACATCAACCCTGAAGTGATTTCTCACTATGCTAAGCATTACCAAACAGGTGAACCGATCCCGAGCGCATTATTAAATAAGATACTCGCGTCTCACAAGTTTAATCAAGGTCACGACACCACTGAGTATTTAGCAGCTGCGATTATCGATATGGAATGGCATTCAATCACGCCTAATACTCAAATAGATAATGTGGAGACATTCGAACATAACATGCTTGCCAAACACGGCATAGATTACGCACCTGTTCCTCCTCGATATAAAACCAGCTATTTTAATCACAGTTTTGGCGGTGGATACTCAGCAGGGTATTACGCTTATTTATGGACTGAAGTATTAGCGGCCGATGCTTTTTCCTATATGGCAACAACCGGCGGTTTAACACTAGAAAATGGCAATAAATATAGAGAGACCATTCTTTCAAAAGGTAATAGTCAAGATCTAATGGAAAGTTATATCCGTTTTAGAGGAGAAAAACCGAACACCGATGCCCTCCTTCTGCGCAGAGGATTGAACGACTAACGAGATCCCCCATATTATCACCATTTAATCCCCCCAAACACCATCGGCACTTGGGGGGATTTGGTCGATTAAAATGAAAGTAACCCCACTGTCATGCCCCAATCATGTCAATATATCGATATTGAGCTCAAGTGCTGCGCGCTCAACACAACAATCTTGTAAATGGGGGACGACACCGACACAAGCAGATGTCATCAGTTGATGTAAAGAAGTCAAATTTTCTTCAAGGTAGGCTATATTAGGATCAAGGATGTTACCCACCCAACCGGCTATCTTGATGCCATCAGCTAACATCGCCTCCTGGGTCAACACAGCATGATTTAAGCACCCTAACTTCACACCCACCACAAGAATAACCGGTAAAGACAGTTGCTTAACCACTTGTGAAAGAAACTGACCTTCCCCCAGTGGCAAACGCCAACCTCCCGCCCCTTCTATCAGACAGAAATCCTCTTGACTAAGTAATGAGAGTACAGGAGTCAAACTGTCACAGACTCTACTAGGAGAGATATCGACTCCCATTTTCTCTGCTGCAATATGCGGGGCGATGGCGGGCTTAAATGAAATCGGATTCACCTGTGAGTAAGCTAACTCAATACTCGATTGAGCCATTAAACTCAGTGCGTCAGCATTTCTCAACCCTAGTGGTGTTGCCTCACAATCTGAGGCAATGGGTTTAAGCCCTAAAGTGGATTTATCTGCGTTCTTAGCCTGACATAACAACGCCGAAGCGATAAAGGTTTTACCGCAATCTGTATCAGTCCCCGTCACAAAATAAATCATCTATTACCTTTTTTCGATATGTAGTCGTGCAATGTGATACGTCAAAGGTAAACCTGCCTCTTGCCGCATCCTTTCAGCTTTCACTAACTGTTTTTGCCAATCACCACGACCACGTATGCCATGGCTTAATACTGATGAAGTCGAATTAGACGGTGATGCACCAGTATGTATCGAAGCCCCGACCCCTTTAATCGAATAAAGTAAGGCTTTTAAACTAGTAAAGTAAACGGTAATGGTTTCTACCGCTGCTGACTTAATTCGCCACACCTCTGGATCAAACTGGGATGCGATATTAGGTAGACTTCTGAATGAATTAGCCCTAAACCCTAACTCTGTTAACTCAGGTAAACTGTCTTGAGCCACGATAGCTAAGTGATAATTACCGCCAGATTTAAGTGCTAAAGCGGTACTGTCAAAAGATTGCTTGATATCATCACACCACTGTAATGCCAGATTTGAATACACAGTATCGACGCTGTTTTGCGCTAAAGGGATGGCTTTAGCATCACTGCATATTGTTTGATATGTGGGGAAATGACGCTCCACCTGATCAAGCATTCCTTGCGCAATATCAAGTGCAATAACATGCTTTAAATGAATAAAATAGCTAAAATCAGTTCCGGGTCCGCAGCCAATATCCAGTAACACACCACTTGGGCTCATCTCGTTAAGCAGCTTCTGTGCTGAGATTTTCTGTAAGCTGTTATGGTGGTGATAGGTGTTCGCCGCCGCAGAAAAACACTCGGCAATGACATCTGTGTTACTTCGCTCGTTAATCCTATCAATGACTTGCTCTGATCTCATCTCTATACACTCATCTAATCACTAGCTGTCTGAATGTTCACATTCATGACGATTAACCAAGGGCCAAGGTTAACGAGTTGACTAATGTGTCAATGTCACCATGGGTATGTAACGCTGTGATCGTTATCCTCAGTCGTGCACTGCCCTTAAGCACTGTAGGAGGACGAATAGCCCCTACCCACACGCCTAAGCTTTTCAACTTCTCTGCAATGGCTAATGTGTTATCCACATCACCGATGATCAAAGGTTGGATCGGCGTCATAGACTCACTCAACCATATCTTGGCTGAAAGGCAAGATTGCTTAAAGTAAGCAATATTTTCTGCCAATTTAACTGCCCTTAACTCAGAAGTTTGTGTCAACTTTACCGCTGTCAACGCAAGGCTGGCATTAATGGGTGACAGCGCCGTCGAATAAATATATTCCCGGGCGTTCGAGACCAAAAAGTCGATAAGGAGCTGACTCCCAAGAATGGCGGCTCCTTGACACCCTAGCGCTTTACCAAAGGTCACAACCTGAATATCGGCAATGGATGCATTCACTGGTTTCATCGTCGCCGGAAGGGCTGGCTGAATCCCAAACCCGTGAGCATCATCGACAATAAAACACGTGTTATTTTCACGGCATAGACGCGATAAATCTGCCAGTGGTGCTACGTCGCCATCCATGCTGAAAATACTTTCTGTCACCAATGCTTGTGGGGCATATTTCGACATGAGTCGTTCAGCACTGGCAAGATCGTTATGCAAAAAACGTTTTAAAGTCGCCTTACTGTCCACTAAACCATCGACAATAGAGGCATGTACCCGTTTATCGGCCACCACGGTATCCCCAGTATTGAACAAGGTTTTCATCAGAGCCGTATTGGCACTAAAACCTGAACAAAAAAGCAAACCTGCTTCATGGCCTGTCACTTGGCAAAGCTGCTCCTCAAGTAACTGGTGTGCATGACCGTAACCAGTGACTAAGGGTGAAGATCCACTTCCTACGCCATATTGCTTTGCACTTAAACAAAGCGCATCTAGCATCTCTGGCGCTTGAGATAAACCCAGATAATCATTACTGCTGAAGTTGATGTGTTCCACCCCATCAACGGACAATACCATCGAAGGATATATTTGATTCACCGAAGCAGGATCTATTTTTTGTCTCACCCTCAACAACCCAGCTTGCTTAAGCTGAGTCTGTTTCATGTGCATTTTTTCAGACAATGACATGGACACTATCTCTGGGAAATGGGCACACTCATTCATGGTAAAAATACTGACTGTTCATAAGGCTGCGGCATCATAAAAAGCAGCACTTTGCTTATCTTTAATGGCATTCGCTTTAGCGGTTGCTTTTTCAAATACTGCTTTATCCTCTTCAATCGTGGCATACTTGCCTTGTTCTGGGTGCAAACCAAGACGTCTAAACAAAGCCATATCATCATTTTCTTCAGGGTTATTGGTGGTCAATAACTTACACCCATAAAAAATAGAGTTCGCACCAGCAAAAAAGCACATTGCCTGCATTTCATCGCTCATGCTTTCACGGCCAGCAGAAAGGCGTACTCGAGAATATGGCATCAAGATGCGAGCGACTGCGATGGTTCTGACAAATACTAAAGGGTCGAGATCATCGAGGTTTTCAAACGGTGTCCCCGCCACTTTCACTAACATATTAATCGGCACTGAATCTGGATGTTCCTCCATATTAGCAAGCTGCTGCAATAATCCGGCACGATCACTGGCTTGCTCCCCCATACCCACAATACCACCGGAGCAGACTTTCATGCCCGCCGCGCGTACATTGGACAAGGTATCGAGTCTATCTTGATAAGTGCGGGTGGTAATGATGTCGCCATAATATTCTGGCGAGGTGTCCAGATTATGGTTGTAATAATCTAAACCTGCTTCGGCTAATTCTCCCGCCTGATCTGGCGATATCATGCCTAATGTCATGCATGTCTCCATGCCCATAGACTTAACTTCACGCACCATATCTTTTAGATACGGCATATCACGAGCATGGGGGTTGCGCCACGCAGCTCCCATGCAAAAACGTGATGCTCCCGCCGCTTTAGCGCTACGGGCTTCAGTCAACACTTTTCCAATCTCGATTAATCGCTCTTTCTCAAGACCGGTATCATAACGTGCACTTTGAGGGCAATATTTGCAATCTTCCGGACAAGCACCGGTTTTAATCGACAGTAAACGGCTGATCTGGATCTCGTTCGGATCATAAACCTGACGATGGATCGAGTGAGCCTTAAACAATAGATCATTCATAGGTAAAGCAAACAGTGCTTCTATCTCATCACGTTGCCAATCATGGCGTATCTGCATATCCGACATTAACCTTACCCTTTCAGCTCAATATTATTTGTTTTTATCTTGCCTAGGATACCTGTAGACAGTAATCTGTCAACGACAAACCGAACACAAGGTTTACTATAGGATAATTTATGGCCAGCAATACTCATTGCAATGTCTCTGTTAATAACCATTCAATTGACTTCAATTTTGATAAACAACATATCTGGCATCCGTACACGTCGATGAATAATGCTCTGCCAGCATTCGGAGTCGCCTCAGCTACAGGCTGTGAGCTCACACTCCACGATGGGCGCAAGCTTGTTGATGGCACCAGTTCTTGGTGGGCCTGTGTTCATGGTTATAGCCACCCGACAATCATTCAAACGATGCAACATCAACTTAATACCTTGAGTCATGTCATGTTTGGCGGGATCACTCACCAGCCAGCGATTGAGTTATCGAAAAAACTGGTGAAGATCACTAGCCCTAAGCTGACTAAAGTTTTTTTGGCTGACTCAGGATCCATTGCCGTTGAAGTAGCACTAAAAATGGCATTGCAATATTGGCAAGGCCGAGAGCAGCCACAAAAACAACGGATCCTAACGGTAAAGTCCGGTTATCATGGCGATACTTTTGCAGCCATGAGCGTCTGTGATCCCGAAGGCGGTATGCATACTATGTTTGGTGATTCCGTCACTCAACACGAGTTTGTTAGCGCGCCGCAAACAAAATTTGGTCAAATTTTTGATCCAAGCGATCTTGATGAAATGCACGCAACACTCGACTCTAAGCATGACACTATCGCTGCCGTTATTATCGAGCCTATTCTGCAAGGTGCAGGCGGTATGCGCTTTTACAGCCCTGAATATTTAATCGGCCTGCGTAAATTGTGTGATGCATTTAATGTGTTACTCATCCTTGATGAAATTGCCACAGGCTTTGGCCGTACAGGTAAGCTATTCGCTTATGAGCATGCCACTAGCAATGGGGCAGTCGTTGAAGCGGATATTCTCTGCCTAGGTAAAGCGCTTACAGGTGGATATATTTCCCTGGCTGTCACCATGTGCAGTGATGAGGTCGCCCAAGGGATCAGTGACTCTCCTGCAGGCGTGTTTATGCATGGTCCTACCTTTATGGGCAATCCGCTAGCTTGTTCTGCTGCCTGTGCGAGCTTAGCACTATTGGCAAACAATGAATGGCAGCAGCAAGTTATTGATATAGAAATTCAATTAAAGGCTGAACTGGAAGAAGTCATTCATTATCCTGAAGTCAAAGATGTACGGGTGTTAGGGGCTATTGGGGTTATAGAGATGAATTCGACAGTCAATACTGCTCAATTACAACAAGAATTTGTCGATTTGGGTGTCTGGATAAGACCTTTTTCAAACCTTATCTATATTATGCCACCTTATATTATATCAAAAAAACAACTGAGCCAGTTAACAAACGCAATGAAGAAAGTGGCAAAAAATACCCTTTATTCAAATCAATCAGCAGCATTTATTAGTCATGGATAACCATCATTTCTCTCAAGCTTTTGCTTTATTGTCCTTTGGTGTATTCCCACACGACCTCAAGATGCTACATACATCTGTTTGCAGATGTCATTAAGGAGACTCAAAAGACAATCCATATCGATTATTCATGGCAACTAAGCTAAACACCATCAATGTTCGATCACGTTAATCGCAAAAAAGCACTACACTCATGATCACTCGAACCAGTTTTTCCAATTTTCATTGGCACTTTTATGGGACAAAATACCAGTATTGAGTGCATTCATGAACGTTTCAGCTTGATCCATAGTAAAACCAGCCTTCTCAAAGTTGAGCATTTGTATACTACCAATCAGTTTAAAGGGGACGGATTGCGTCCTTTGATAAAGTTCAATAGGCTCAGCTAAATCATTCGACCACGCCTTAATTAGGTACACATCTTGTTTAGTGCCATCTGCTAACTCAATCACACCTTCTTGGGCATACGCCCAAGCATCCACCGAAGCTTGCTGCTTGTCAATCGCCTTATGAGCAAGTTCTATCGCTTTTTGCTGGGTCTCAGCTTCAAAGTTTTGTACCTCCCTTTTCGCTCCAGACTGTAAAATAATGTATGGCACCATTAACTCACCATCTTGCCCGCTACCAATAAAAGCGGTATGAGCCAGCGTTAATCCTACAAAATTTCCGATTAACTCAATATTCATCAATTTTCCTTTGCTATTTATCTCATCTACTAAAAATAGACCTAATTAAGCATATTGTCGTCTACTCAATGCTAGATAACAGGTTATAAAGCATAGGTATATTCAAACATACATGATTTCATCTCATCTATCGAGTGAAAATCATTCAATTAAGAAAGTAATAAATTAATTTAACCCTTTTTGTTTTTGGTATCGTTTATAAAAGTCGGTAACTTAAAGTACATCATTTTATTTTTGGAGATTATATGAATTCATCGCCCCTTAATATTGCTAAACATGCATTAACGACGACAGCCTTAGCCATCTCACTCTTCTCTTTCAATGTCTTAGCTAATCATTCAACTCAGCCAAATGATCACAGTGAAAACAACATCACAACTCAAACTTTCACGGCATCTAATTACCAAAGACAAGAAACAACTAAGATGTTCCCTGCTCCGACAAACGGTTTAGAACAGCATATTTTAACATTACCGACTTTAGATGATGAATCTAATTACCTACTAGAGATCCAAATCGGCCAAACAAAAATGGTAGATTGTAATCAACAAGTGCTCTCAGGCGAACTCATGGAACATTCAGTAAAAGGCTGGGGGTATCATTACTATCAGGTCGATAGCATTAATGAAGGGGCCAGTACACGTATGGCTTGTATTCGTAAAGAAAGCGAGAAAGAAAGCTTCGTTCCTATTCAAGATGAACTTAAACTCAACTATGATAGCCATTTAGCTAAGGTTTTTTACCTACCCAAAGGCAGCGAACTGAGATACCGACTTTGGCGTGTAGACGGGAGCTTCCACACCTCTAAAGCCAGTGAAACGCAAACAAATTAATGTTATGCCCTTAAAATGCTAACGAGCAGGTTGGCATCTTAAGGGGACTTCAGTATAGTGCTAAAAATGAGTATTAATTAATCGATAGATTGTTAATGATACTAAGAATGAAAAGGGATTCTTATGACAATTTACATCAAATTACGTTAGCCGCATCTGTGGCTCACCTTTATGAACTTGATTGGATCACACCTAACCATAAAAGGCAGCTACTGAGCATTTTGATGTATTATAGTCAACAAGCTAGCAAATCCTAACGCAAGAAATTTAATCCAAGTCGTTTGGTTAAAAGGTCAATAAAGAAATACACTATTCCCTAGCAGTAAGCAGTATCGAATGAGCCAACACATAAGGAAATACCATGCCAACTGCCAACTTGCTGCTCCAAAATGTCACGATTGAAGGCAAACAAGGTCTACAGCAAATTTTAATTGAAAATGGAGCATTTCAAGCAATAGCCTCAATGACCGACAATCTACATTTTAGCTCTTCAAATGTCTCAGGGAAGATAATTGACGGTGAAGGTGGTATGGCCATTTCCCCGTTTTGCGAACCCCACATCCATTTAGACACCACACAAACTGCCGGTGAGCCAAGCTGGAATATCTCTGGTACATTATTTGAGGGCATTGAACGTTGGTCAGAGCGTAAGTCTATGCTTTCTATTGACGATGTGAAAAACCGAGCCAAGCAGACACTAAAGTGGCAAATCGCCAATGGTATTCAACACGTTCGTACCCATGTTGATGTTTCCGATCCATCTCTTCTTGCACTCAAAGCCATGCTTGAGGTGAAACAGGAGATGAAAGAATGGGTAGACATTCAAATCGTCGCCTTCCCACAAGAAGGCATTTTATCCTATCCCAATGGCAAGGACTTGCTTGAAGAAGCTGTCAAGTTAGGCGCAGATGTCATTGGTGCTATCCCCCACTTTGAATTCACGCGTGAATACGGTATCGACTCACTGCATTTTGTATTTGACCTTGCGCGTAAATACGACCGCATGATCGATGTTCACTGTGATGAGATTGATGATGAGCAATCACGTTTTGTCGAAACTGTCGCAGCGCTGGCTTATCAATTTAATATGGGCTCACGCGTCACCGCTAGCCATACTACAGCCATGCACTCATATAATGGAGCTTATACCTCGCGCCTGTTTCGTTTACTTAAGATGTCTGGCATTCACTTTGTCGCCAATCCTTTAGTGAATATTCACCTGCAAGGACGTTTCGATGATCACCCTAAACGTCGTGGGATCACTCGGGTCAAAGAGATGCTCGCTGCCAATATTAATGTCTGTTTTGGCCATGACGATATCTTCGATCCTTGGTATCCACTGGGCACTGCGAATATGTTACAAGTACTCCATATGGGACTGCATGTGTGTCAGATAATGGGATATGATGAGATCAACGACTCGCTGGCACTTATCTGTCATCAATCAGCACGTACTCTCAATATTCAAGACAAATACGGCATTGAAATAGGCAAGCCAGGTAGCTTACTTGTGCTTCCAGCCGATAATGGTTTCGATGCTCTGCGCCGCCAAGTCCCTGTCCGTTATTCAATACGTCACGGTAAATGCATCGCTGAAACCCAAATAGCGACCACAAAAATTCATTTAGCCGACACTGAAAACGTGACTTTTCGTCGTTAGTATTCACACCCAAAAAATTTGCAACGAGATATCAATTTTATGTATATTAATTATAGAGATAATAATACAGTAGAGTAGCAGACATACAGCACTCAATGATTGATTACGATAAGGAGATCACTTTTGATCACAATCAGAACTGCCACAGCTAAAGATGTGCAACGCATTTGGGCGATAAGAACTAACGCGATTCTAAAGGCTTGTTTATCCCATTATCCTAAAGAAATCGTCACCGCATGGGCACACTCCCCAATGCCGGATGACTTTGACAAGATATTAGTCGATTTAAATACCATCGTTGCCGAAAGTACTGACATACATGCAAAGACAACCATACTCGGTTTTGGATTTATCGATATCGAGCAAAGTCGATTTGAATCCCTTTTTGTTGACCCCAATGCTGCTGGTAAAGGTATTGGTAAACGAATAGCTAAAACATTAATCTCAAGTGCACAAAAGTCAGGATTAAGTGAACTAAAACTTTCATCAAGTCTCAATGCAGTGACGTTTTATCAAACTATTGGGTTTACTGCTTTGGAAGAAACCCGCTGGCAACACCCAGCAGGTTTTATATTGGCGTCAGTTTCCATGTCAACAAAACTGACTTCTGCAAGTTAACAATGACCAACACCACCAGCGAAACAACAACATTTGCTATCAGCCGGCTCAATACCAGTCTAGGTATCATCAGAGTCACGGGAATGTGGCAGCCAACCAGTGTCACCATGACACAAGCAGAGCTGCTGATATTAACGCTTGATATCATGGGCACTGATGGCTGGGTTGCATTAAACACCACGCTCCCCGACACAGTGATTGTTATCAAAAAATTAAACCTCGAGATATTACAGCATTTACACACCAAATCTGTGTCATCAATTTAGCCTGATTTATTCTCGTTTATGCCACAAGCCGAAAAGCACCAAAAACACTAAAATAAACACAATTAAAACAATAACCACGCACAGCGCCACAAAGAGTAAAGAATGTTACAATCAATCTCACAATTAATCTCACAAAAAAAATAAATATGATTGAAACACCAAGACTTAGATTACAGCCTCTCACCTACGACCAACTCAGTAAATATGCAATAGCCGACCACTCTTTAGAAGTGGAATTGAAGGTTAATAAAACAACAATGACCATTTCCAGTGAGCTTAAAGAGGCACTGGATAACATGATTTTACCAAATGTGGCTGATCCCGATAAAAATTACTTATATTCAACTCTTTGGTCTGTTATCGATAAACAACAAAACACCATGGTCGGAGATCTGTGCTTTTTTGGTGAGCCTAATGAAAAGGGGGAAATTGAAGTAGGTTATGGGACTTACGAAGAGTTCAGAGGTAAACGCTTTATGATTGAAGCCCTCGCAGGATTAATAGGCTGGGCAAAACAACAAGCTAACGTCAACACCATCATTGCTTCAACGGATAAAAGCAATGTGGCCTCCTATACTATTTTAGAGCGTAATCAATTTACCAAAACAGATGAGACAGATACATTATTTAACTGGCGTTTAGCGTTAACCTAAATATTTTTCACCGTCATCACTGGGATATAAAGCACTGTTAACGATATAAAAAAACAAGATAAACCTAACCAGACTTACCTTGTTTTTTATCACCACATAAATAAGTAATATCGCACCTAAATATTTATATTAAAAATAATAACCGACGTTAATATTAAGACGATGGTTAACCTCACCATCTCCGACCATTGAGCCACCAATAAACGGTTGATTCTCAGCGATAACAAAATCGACATAGGTATAGAGACCACCCGCGGTAATAGCAACACCGGTGACATTCATAAAAGTATCTTCCAAATCAGTGGATTTATCAGTCACAAGCGAGTAATCATTATAAAAGGTCAGATTTGATATTGGCCCTATGCTCACAGGTAAACTGTACGCTAGGTTCGCCATATAACTGGTTGCCTCAGCTGGAATAGAGTCATAAAAACCATAAGCACCAACCGCCATTTGCTCAACATCCATGCCATCGATATCATACTCATAACCTGTCATCTGTAACTTGGCATTCCAGCGATCATAATTTACTACACCGTGCAACGCCGCGGAGAGATGATCGCCATCTTGCTTACTTGTTAGATCCAATTGACCAACCTGAGCCGATACGCCAAGCTCAATGGCAAGATCATCAAACACTAAGTTATGGGCATAACGCACATTAACAGTATTGGTTTCTGCAGCTTCGATTTTCGGCTTACCTGTATCTGGGTCATCTCCATCGCCGCGAACACCCACCACATCATAGGAGTAGCGCTCAGTGCGATCAGAAACATACCCATCCAATCCACCTAACTCATCATTTTTGTAAAAAGCCAGATCCAGTTGGTTGGCCTCGTTTTTGTAGGTATAATTCAGGCCCATATCATAATCATCTTCAAGCCCCAAATAAAAATTAGAACTGAAAAAGAAACTATTTGATGCAAATGGTAAAATACCAAAAGGCACTTGAGTCACCCCAATTTTTCCTTGTTGATGCTCATCAAAATTGTAACCGACCCAGGCATGATGCACCACGTGCATATACTGAAACCAGCGATACTGAGCAGAAAAAATAATATCGTCGAGATTTCCGTCAACCTCGATACGAAAGACATCAAAGTCAAGGTCACCACCCCGATCTTTATTATCTTCATCGTAATCTTCATAGGAATATTGGAAACGAGCAGCGCCACCAAACTTGATAGCATTCTCCTTTTTTTCCTTACTATCGACTGCTGTTGCCCCCTTTTCTGATTCCAATTGACCAATACGGGTCTTTAGAGCTGCTATTTCTTCGTCCACCGAGGTAGAATTTGCGTTAGCGCTTAACATCACTGCAATACAAGAAGCTAATAGTGTCTTACGGATCATCATTTATCCCTTTTGTTTATCATTATGGTTTACTCTATCTTCACGCACCTTTTCATCTATTTCGTCTACTTCATCATTGTTGAAACCCGATAATACCTCTGCAAGATGTTCCCTCGAAAGTACACCTTGTAGATCCCCATCATCATCGACCACTGGAAGAGGAAATTTTGATTTCATGGTCGCTGGAATAATGCTTTCCAGCAGCGAATCTGGCGATATGGTGTTCATATCTTCTACCTTAAACTCATCCATTGGGGCTTCTTTATCTGATTTGGCAGCATCTTCCAACGCTTTCTCACACACCACCCCCTGAAAGCCGTCTTCAGTCATGTAATAAGCATAATTAGCCGGTATCCGCCTCATCTCTTTAAGCGCCTCTCCGATGGTATCTGCAGTCAAACGATATGCAGGAGGCTTCATCACGGTATCAACCGTTAAGGCACGGGGGCGATTCACATCTTTGACAAAAGCTTCAACATAATCATCAGCTGGGTTCAGTAAAATATCGACAGGCTTGCCAATCTGGACTAATTCACCATCTTTTAAAATGGCAATTCTATCTCCAATTCTCAATGCTTCATCAAGATCATGGGTGATAAAAATAATGGTTTTATTCAGATCTTTTTGCAGTTCAACCAATTGATCTTGCATCTCACTTCGGATCAATGGATCGAGTGCAGAAAATGCCTCATCCATGAGTAAGATTTCAGCATCTGTACAAAGTGCTCTAGCTAAACCAACACGTTGCTGCTGACCACCAGAAAGCTGTGATGGGTATTGGTTTCCATACCCATTGAGACCGACAATTTCTAGCCATTGATCCGCTTTGGCACTTCGACTCACTTTATCAAGTCCCTGCACCTTGAGTCCGTAAGCAACATTATCGCGCACATTACGATGAGGCATAAGCCCAAAACGTTGAAACACCATGGCCATTTTTTTACGACGAAATGCTTCTAGCTCCTTGGTATTGAGTTTCATTACGTCAATACCTTCCACCAAAATTTGCCCTTCTGTGGGATCGATAAGCCGATTGAAGTGTCGAATTAATGTGGATTTTCCTGAGCCAGATAAGCCCATAATGACAAAAATTTCGCCCTTGTGAATATCAAGATTAATCGCTTTAAGGCCTAGGGTATGACTGGTTTGGGCCAAAATACTCTCTTTCGATAAACCTTCATGTACCATAGGCATGACACTGGCTGGTTTTTTGCCAAAAACCTTATAAAGATCTCTTATCTGAATTAAAGGCTGTTTTTTCGCTTTACTAGGCATTATGTCCATCCAGCAGGTGTTTCTGAGAGCGCTTAGCATAAGCCTGTGTGGCCCTGTCAAAAATGATAGCTAACGCAACGATGGCTAAGCCATTAAAAAGACCCAGAGTAAAATACTGGTTTGTAATTGACTTGAGTACCGGCTGACCTAAACCTTTAACCCCAATCATTGATGCTATCACCACCATCCCCAGTGCCATCATAATCGTTTGATTAATCCCCGCCATGATGGTTGGGGAAGCGAGTGGCAATTGCACACCCATTAAGCGTTGCATTTTATTGGCTCCATAAGCTGTAGCAGCTTCAAGAACTTCTTTATCTACCAAGCGGATCCCCAAGTTGGTAAGGCGAATAACGGGCGGTATGGCGTAGATCACAACCGCAATCACACCGGGCACTTTACCTATGCCAAGTAACATGACCACTGGGATCAAATAAACAAATGCCGGCATGGTCTGCATTACATCTAAGATAGGGGTGACTACCGATTGAGTCCGATCACTGCGCGCCATAAAAATACCTATGGGTACGCCTAAAATGATGGCTAACATGGTACACACTGTAATAATGCTTAACGTCCGCATCGTGTCTTCCCACATACCGAAATAACCAATAAGTAAAAACGACACTATTACGCTAAAAGATAATTTCCATGAACGACTAGAAAGGTAAACTAAACCGGTAATAACCGAAAGGACTGCCCACCAGGGGGATTGCACCAGCAACTTTTCAAACCAAATAAGGAAATCGAGCATTGGACTAAAAAAAAACTCGATATTATCACCATACTCTCGAGAGAAATCACGAAATGCACTGTCTAAATATTTACGGATCGCTAACAAATCGACACGATCCATTTTAGGAAATGTGTTAAGCCAAGAAGAATCGGCCATTAATACCTCTAATTTATGTTTACATTATTTACGCGTAGAAAGGGGGGAAGTGACGAGGTCCAAAAACCTCGCCATAATCTATTTAACGGGCTTTAAGTGCTAGTTTCACTTTTGCTGCAGCATCAGCAGGAAGCCATTTTATCCATACGTCCTCATAATGAGTTAAGAAATACTCTGCTGCAATATCACCATCAGCCTGATTATCTTCCATCCAAGCAAGTAGGCTATTCATCTGGGCATTGGTAAATGCACGTCGACTAAGATAGTCAAAACCTTGAGTCGATTTTTTAGCAAAATCTGGCGTGGTAATGGTTTGCACTAATGCCTTAGGATACATGCTCACCTTAGGATCAGCGCATTGAGCTAAAGAAAGACAAGCACTGAAATGGGCTAAATCAACACCAGTACCAAAATCCACCTTCACCATTTTGTACTTACCTAGCACGGCAGTCGGCGACCAGTAATAACCAAACCAAGGCTTTTTACGTTCATAAGCACGTGCAATAGAGCCTGATAGTCCAGCCCCTGAACCGGGATCGATAAGATCAAAGCCCGCTTCATTCAACTTCAGAGCTCGGTAAAGATTTTCAGCCGAAAGCTGGCACCCCCACCCGGCAGGACATCCATAAAAGGCTCCTCTATCAGGATCTTCTGGATGATCAAAGTCAGTAACTTTGGCGATTACCCCTTCAATTGTTTTCAAGCTGGGATCGTTATCGACCATATATTGAGGCACCCAAAAACCCTCTTCTCCGCCATCAGAAAGAGATTCTCCCGCAATGACTAATCGTTTATCACTTACCCCTTTTTCAATCAGTTTTTTTACCCCGTTGCTCCATATTTCAGGTGCAATATCAGGTTGGCCTTTTTCAATCATTGAGGTGCTAGTGGGCATGGTGTCACCTGGAAGTAACTCAGCTTCGCAGCCCAAACCATGTTGAAGAATAAAACGGTCGACATTGGCAATCAGTGAAGCAGAACTCCAGTTCATATCAGCGATAGTCACCTTGCCGCATTGCTCATTTGCCAATGCCTGTTGTGCTATAGAAGTGCTTAGTAAACCAACGATTAAAATGAATTTTTTCATAGAGCTCCCTGCTCGAAGCGATGAGAATATAGCCATTACATTACACAAATAACCATTTCCATACAAGTTGACCCACTTTAAATTAACTTAATCGCATCCTTTTTTAGAGATTATAAAACAAAATTCACACTGTAATATACACGCCAGATAATTGACAAAATTAATATAGATATCAATAGCCTAAATCAACATATTCAATTCGTTAAAATAGAAATAACACAGCCAATAAATCAGCATGAAAAGTAATCGTAAAATAGTTAGAGAACGAACTGTTTTGAGACGATCAAATTCGTTTCTAAATAGGAATTCGTCACCAGAATGCGCCATAAAACCTAGTCAGTAAACACGCCCTAAAACGGTTAAAATTCCTCGAACTGTTTTGCCATTTTCACTATTTGTGTTAATGAAATACCATGACGATTACGCTTAGCACACAATGCTTGATGATGACTATCATTGGGTACGCCAACTAAAACATAACGCACCTGATAATTGAGTGATTTTGCGGCAGCTTCGTACGCCATAGACTCCCATTTAGCCAAATTAGTGTTATCGCAGATAACTATCGGCTCACCTTGTGAAATGGCATAAATAAACCCCGTTAAATTCCGCTGGTGATACTCAGGCAAACATCGAGGATCAAACTGATACTGGCCATCGCGATAAAAAAAAGTATCGGTTGAAAAGCAACCATGATTAAGGAGCCGCGCCCTGAGATGAATCGGCTGACGAGCAATGAATTCATTCACCCAATGTGACTTCCCACTTCCAGGCAAGCCACGCATAATAATGGCCACATGGTGAGCGATGTTCGCGTCCTCAACCTTCAACTCTGATGCATTCTCACTATTGTTTTTTATCATCAAATATCGCCTTTTCCGATCAAGTTATCCGTCACTGCGCAACTTAAATCACTCACCTTTCTCCCCTGAAGAATATGATTGACCAAATCAGGCAATCGTTGACTTGCCTTACCTTGTACGTGATATTGGAATTTACTATGGCGATCAGCTTCAGCTAAATTAACTTCAATGGTTTGTGCCCCATGATAATTAGCCGTATCGACAAACCCTGCTGCAGGATAAACAGTTCCAGACGTTCCAATGGCAATAAAAAGATCACAGCTATCAAGTGCATCTTGGATTCTATCAAGTCCGATAGGTATTTCACCAAACCACACCACATGAGGACGCAGTCGTTGGGCCGGTATGCAACAAGTACAAGTGTGTTCAGGCCCAAATGTGTCTTGTAACATAAATGTTTGTTGTGACTGTGGGCAACGAGATTTAAACAACTCACCATGCATATGTAACAGGCGACGAGACCCTGCACGCTCATGTAAATCATCAATGTTTTGCGTTACAATTAATAGCTCACCATTAAATTCCTGTTCAAGTTTGACTAACGCATGATGACCCTTATTAGGCGTTACCTTCCCATCGTGTAATTGAGCAATACGCGCGTTATAAAACGCCTCAACCATCACTGGGTTTCTGGCATAACCTTCGGGAGTAGCAACATCTTCAATCTTATGTTCCTCCCAAAGACCATCTTGATCTCGAAACGTGTTTATACCCGATTCAGCTGAAATACCCGCGCCAGTTAATATTACGATCTGCTGATACATCTTCAGTCCTTTCCTTTCTTATTAAAAAAGTTCACACAAAGACCCAACCATAAATCCAAAAAACGGCTAAGCGTGTTAAGTATAAAGTTGAATAACAATACAAAAAGTATGCTTAAAGCGCACCAAATATCGTTATTAATGTCCATATTTTGTAAAAAAATTGCTTATCGCACTATAATCCAAGATGAAAGGTTTATGTTTTCCATTAGTACACATATAATGAATTTTCATATACACAATTGAACCCATATTTGCTTAGGTTCCTCAATCAAGAGATTAGTAATGACAGATGGAAATCAAGCGCTAAAAAAAGCAGGTTTGAAAATTACCTTACCACGAGTCAAGATCCTAGAACTGATGCAAGTGCCTGAAAATCAGCATATCAGTGCTGAAGATCTCTATAAGAGATTACTTGATTTAGGTGAAGAGATAGGTCTCGCCACTGTCTATCGAGTGTTAAATCAATTTGATGATGCAGGTATTGTGACTCGTCACCATTTCGAAAGCGGTAAAGCCGTTTTTGAATTATCATCTCAACACCACCATGATCATCTTGTTTGCTTATCTTGTGGAAAAGTTATCGAATTCTCAGATGATATGATCGAAGCCCGTCAAGATGAAATTGCAATGAAGCACAATATCAAACTCACTAACCATAGTTTATATCTTTATGGTGTTTCGACGACCGATAAATGTGATCACGGCAAAGTATAGTCCTGGGAATTACCAGCAAAATAGTTTTACATAAAACCAGCTAACTGCTGGTTTTTTTATACCGTCACACGCTGATAGGCATACACTAAACGAACAACGATTGAGGATGCAGCATGACAATAATGCAAACTGTATACTGGCTGATTGCCACCTTAGGCAATCTATTAGCACTATATATATTAACCATTGAGATGAATGAGCTCTCAAGTCTCTTGTTGGTATTAACGTTAAGTTACACCGCTATCGGTTTTTTCGATTTAAAGTACAGCCCACACACCTTAAACCGCCTATATCCCGTTGTCGCTTATTTACGATATTTCCTAGAGTCTTACCGAACAGAAATCCAGCAATACTTTATTGCCAACGATACCGAAGAAAAACCATTTAATCGGGAACAACGCTCCCTAGTCTATCAAAGATCCAAAAATGTTCGTGATACCATCGCTTTTGGTACTCAACGGGATTTAGTCGAAGAAAACTACTTAAGCCTATGGCACTCTCTTTCCCCACAAACCATTGCTAATGGCGTTGAACTGATTCGTTTTGGAGGACCAGACTGTACTCAACCCTATGATGCCTCTTACCTCAATATTTCAGCCATGAGTTTCGGCTCATTAAGCGCCAATGCCATCGAAGCCATGAACTTAGGAGCAAAATTAGCGGGCTGCTCTCATAATACTGGTGAAGGAGGAGTCAGTCCCTACCATCTTAAACATGGAGGTGATATTGTGTGGCAAATAGGCTCAGGGTTATTTGGTTGCCGAGATAATAACGGTCACTTTAATCCTGACTCATTTCAAGATATGGCCACTCGCCCGCAAATAAAAATGATCGAAATAAAGCTTAGTCAAGGTGCTAAACCTGGACATGGCGGTGTACTCCCTAAAGCAAAGATAACCAAAGAAATAGCCGCTATCAGGCAAATATCAATGGATAAGGATTGTATTTCCCCAGCGGTGAATCCAGAATGTACGACTCCGATAGCCTTACTTAATTTTGTCAAAAAATTAAGGGATCTTAGTGGTGGAAAACCGGTTGGTTTTAAGCTTTGTATCGGTAACCCAGCTGAATTTTTAGCCATCTGTAAAGCAATGTTAATCACAGGGATCACTCCCGACTTTATTACCGTCGATGGCGCAGAAGGTGGCACTGGCGCAGCGCCTGTAGAATTCACTAACCGCTTAGGCATGGTATGCCTCGAAGGCGTGTATTTTACCCACAACGCATTGGTCGGTGTCGGTTTAAGGGACAAAATACGCATCATAGCATCAGGAAAAACAGCATCGAGTTTCGATCTGCTGTCTAAAATAGCCTTAGGCGCTGATACCGTTAACGCAGCGCGGACCATGATGATGGCACTGGGCTGTATTCAATCACGTCATTGTAATACGAATCATTGTCCGACAGGCATTGCAACACAAGATCCTGCTCGTTCAAACGCATTAAACGTCCATGATAAGAGCTTAAGAGTTAAGAACTTTCACAATAATACCTTAAAGAGTTTTTTTGAACTCGTTGGCAGTATGGGGTTATCAGATCCTGCTAAACTTACTCCACAAATGATAAAACGCCGCTCGCCTTATGGTTTATTGATATCTTGGGGCAGTTTAATTACACCTCTGGCTAATGGTGCTTTACTTGAAAACAAATGTGATGATGCTTGGTCAGCTTGGTGGGCATCATGCAATGCAGATCAATTTTACGTAGAAGACTTGTACTTCCTTAAACCCGCTGAGTTTAATCGCTGAGCATAATTCAAACAAAAAATGGATTATAACGGCAATCCTGTATTCTGAGTCCAATAAATTAAAAAGGGTTCAAAGCCCTGCATGCCATGTTGAATAATTTAGATATAGAATAACGATTAACTTCAATCATCCGCTAGCCACATGGATGTGGCGAATGTCTGTATTGATGGAGCAATTACAGCCCTTGATTTCAGGGCTTTGGATTCACGCGGAATGAACAATGACTTAATGCATTTGGTATCAGTAAATTGTTGCCCTGAAAAAGGCGATCCCTTCTGCTTAGAGGATAAAAAGAAGGTGATAATATCACCCTTATACTTAAATCATTATCGCCTAAAAACTTAAAGAAACCGTGATGAAATGTATCCGATTTTCACTGTAATACCCCTGAGGCTGGATCGGGTTCAATGTATTTCCATCGATTTCACCATCTCCCAGAGATTGATACTGGTAAGCAATACCAAGCACTGAACCTGTGTCCAGAGTTTTCATTGCACCGAAACCAAATCGCCATTGTTGATCCAGTGGCAATATGACATCTCTCTCAGCCGAATTCAGTGGGCTAGTATCAAAACTAAAACCTGATTGTAAGGTCCAATCACTTAATTGGTAACTTAACGCAATACCACCACCCCATGTATCTGAATACTTGTCATTGTACCTGCTCCACTGCTGCCAATTGGCACTTACCATTAGTGCAAGCTGATCTGTGAGTTGTTGTTCAATCCCAAGTTCCATACTTTGTGGCCAATTAACGTCAATAGTTTGCGGCTCAGGTAAACGCGTCGCTAAATCAAGCTCATGTTTACCCCCATAATTATAGGTTAATCCAAATGTGGTCTTATCCGATAACTGATAAAGTGCACCCAGTGCAAATGAGGGAGCCCAATTATCACCTTCTATGGTATTAGCTTGCTCCGTCCCCTGAAACAAATCAACTTTTAAGTCTGCATACTGTGCAATTAAAGAGCCACCTAGTGATAATCTCTCATTCACCTGATAAGAAGCTGAGGTGGTAATATTGATAATAGCAATATTATTTTCATTAATTATTTTAGCTGGGCCTCCTGCAACACCATTGTCATAAGCCATGCCTAAGCCACCAGGTGAATGCACAGCAATACCCGCGACCCAGTCATCATTTATACGTTTGGCATAGGATAAATGGGGCATGAACTGCCCTGCACTCCCCGTTGTTCCTGTCTCAGATGAGCCACGTTCAAAATCAGACTTTACATCTAAATATTGAATGCCAATGACAGCACTGCTCTCTTTTATCGCTGACAAACCAGCGGGGTTAGTCACCACTGCTGATGAATCTTTACTATTGGTGACATTAGCAGCGCCAGCTGTTCCTACACTCTCTGCTGTACCTATTTGTGATAGACCTAAACCACCTGCTAAAACCGTACTTGGTACCATGCAGCTTAAAAGTGTAAAAGGAATGACTAAATAAGTCGTGTTATTTCTCATTATATAATCCAAATATCAAATGATTAACCAAAGGATCTGGAGATATATCCATTACCATCGTTGAAAGAGTGAACCATATTATTGCTCGAGTATGCTTTATTTTATAAGCACTATAACTGTTTGAAATTACACAGCTCACATAGGTAAATCTAGACTAATTATACATATATTCAACATACATAAAATTGAAGTGTCTACATAAATGACGAATAGAGACATACCTTAACTGACAAAAAAATTGCTAAATAATGTTGTGTTGATAAACATGTTATCAAGCTCACTAAATTCACAATCGCCAGTCATCCTTTTAATCTTAAGTATAACCATTAACGTCACTCACAATAAAGTTATAGCGGTTATAACAAATATGAAAGTATTAGGTAAAGATGCACCTGTTGTTATAATCTGCTATAGGCTAGAATTGACCATGCTTGGTCTCAAAGCTAATATTCCAAACTTCAGCTAGTCGATCTCATTAGAATAATGTCTATTCAAGGTAGTCTTTATTAGAAACGATATGTATAGGTGTCGTTGGGTTATGAATGATGCTTCGATTTTTCACTCCGTTAATTGTACCAATAGCAGCAATAAGCCAAGTACAGATTAAGCCAGCAAATAAAATAACCGCAGCACATTCAAACACCCATAACCCAGTATGTAATGCCAATTGTGTGGTTCCAGTAACACAAGTGCCTACAGGGAACGTTAATGCCCACCAAGTCAATGAAAAAGGCATTTTTCTACGCAGTGCTCGTATCGTTAATAAACCCGCTAATATCGACCAGAAAAAAGCAAAGCCCCAGATAGGAACACCATAAATAATAGCCATATTATTTATGCTTGTAGACATGGGTTCATCGACAACGAGTAGCGCGACAGTTCCAAGGGCTCCCGCCGCAGTAATTGATTGTCCCAGAGGCCCTAAAACAATCCAAAGAGTAGGAGCTCGAGCACCACCAGATGTCCCTGAATGAACCAAGCGACTCCAAATCATGGTAATGATAATGAGTGAACTGATCAAACTTATCCCAAACATGGCATAACAGAAATATAGAAGGGTTTGTTGTAAAACAATATTTTGTGCATAAGGGATTAACATTGCCCCCATCGCTGCTGAAACCATCGGAGGAACAACAGGCATAAGCCAGCCACCAAAAGCAGCGTCATGTCGGATTTTATGATGAGTAAAAAGACGATAAGGAATGATAACAGCAGCAATTAATCCGCCAACAGTACCTAAAATCCAAAGTATCCATGCTATTATTATCGCTACATCACTAGGCATAATTTGTGGTCCGAATAAGACAGTTCCTCCAGCCACAGTCAGTATTGCCATTGGTGGCGCTCCAAAAAACTGCGCCATAACCGGATCATTAAATTGCCTCTTGATAATATGAGGATTCATAACCGTCTGAACTATTTTTATCAGTAGCATAAAAAATAACATTATTGATGCAAGTAACCATATAGCCAAACCTAGGCTGCTTAAATGCTCACCAAACCAAGGCAAACCTACCGCAGCATTAGCAATGATCCCTGTCCCCATCACAGAAGCAAACCAATTAGGTCCTATTTCCTTACTGAATTCAATTTGAGCATTTGTAGACATACAGATCCCTTTCTTACGTATTAGAGGTATGTTAGAAGGTGTTTTTCTACTCATTAGCCAGCTTCAAACAGCAATAGTTGAATATCGTGAATGTCTATTAATAGAAGAAGAGAACACATAATAAATATTAGCGTAATAGCTTTACACTGATTGAAAAATTTCACCCCGTGAGTTAGCGTCAATAAATTATCTTCAAAATAAGAGAGACTCTGCATGAGTTCTCTCTCCGCTATAACTTCGTCAGCAAATGCCATCAGCCCGACTCATGGAGTCAATATATGAAATGTTTAAGCAGATATTGACTGGCACATCATCGCCTAATGTAAAAACAATCAACCTGAGTAAATGGGTAAATGGGTAAATGGGTAAATGGGTAAATAATATGGCTGCAGCGAACTTTACTGTTGTCTATGAGAATAGAATAAAGTCATCCTTACTGAGGAAAATTCATTCATTGTATCAACAAGTAAATAAACACAACTATCAATAGACTGAACATTGAACTAACGAATGAAAAAACAGGGCAGAATATATAATGCGTTGTCAGCGAAAAATAAAAAGGCGCCATAGGCGCCTTTTTTAAACCAGGTCTAGTATGACATTACCAACCAGTGCGTGTACGCAATGCCTTACCGATATCAGCAAGTGAACGCACAGTTGTCACGCCTGCTGCTTCAAGCGCAGCAAACTTATCTTCAGCAGTACCTTTACCACCAGCAATGATAGCACCGGCATGTCCCATACGCTTACCTTCAGGTGCAGTAACACCAGCAATGTATGAAACAACAGGCTTAGTCACGTTAGCTTTGATGTAATCAGCCGCTTCTTCTTCAGCTGTACCACCAATTTCACCAATCATGACAATGGCTTCTGTTTGTGGATCGTTTTGGAACATTTCCAAAACATCGATGAAGTTAGTACCAGGAATTGGGTCACCACCAATACCAACACAAGTAGACTGACCAAAACCTTCATCAGTCGTTTGCTTAACCGCTTCGTACGTCAACGTACCAGAGCGAGAAACAATACCGACTTTTCCAGGTAAATGAATGTGTCCTGGCATGATACCAATCTTACACTCACCAGGTGTAATAACACCTGGGCAGTTAGGACCAATCATACGAACACCAGTTTCTTCAAGCTTAACTTTAACTTGAAGCATATCTAATGTTGGGATCCCTTCAGTGATACAAACGATGAGCTCAATGCCACCGTCAATCGCTTCAAAGATTGCATCTTTACAAAAAGGAGCCGGCACATAGATAACTGATGCTGTTGCACCCGTTTGAGCTACCGCATCCTTAACAGTATTAAACACAGGCAGGCCTAAGTGAACCTGCCCCCCTTTTCCTGGTGAAACACCGCCGACCATTAGCGTACCGTAATCGATAGCTTGCTCAGAGTGAAAAGTACCTTGTCCGCCAGTAAAACCCTGACAGATCACTTTAGTCTCTTTATTGATTAAGACAGACATTATTTGCCTCCCGCAGCTTTAACAACTTGCTCAGCTGCGTCAGTTAGACTTGTAGCTGCGATAATATCAAGACCTGAATTCGCTAACACTTCACGACCAAGATCAGCATTAGTTCCTTCAAGACGAACAACAACAGGTACGGTTACACCGACCTCTTTAACTGCACCGATGATACCTTCAGCAATCATGTCACAACGAACGATGCCACCGAAGATGTTAACCAGAACCGCTTTAACATTGTCATCAGATAAAATGATTTTAAATGCTTCAGCAACACGTTCTTTGGTCGCTCCGCCCCCAACATCTAGGAAGTTAGCTGGCTTGCCACCGTGTAGATTGACAATATCCATCGTTCCCATAGCAAGGCCTGCACCGTTAACCATGCAACCTACATTTCCATCAAGTGCAACATAGTTAAGTTCAAACTTAGCAGCATGAGCTTCACGAGCATCATCTTGTGATGGATCGTGCATTTCACGAATTTTTGGTTGACGGTAAAGTGCATTACCATCGATGCCAATCTTACCATCTAAACAGTGAATATTGCCCTCTGTCGTGATCACAAGCGGGTTGATTTCAAGTAGTGCGAAATCATGATCTTCAAACATTTTCGCTAAGCCCATAAAGACTTTTGTAAATTGCTTCAGCTGAGTCGGGTTAAGGCCCAGTTTAAAGCCAAGATCACGAGCTTGGTAAGGTTGAGGACCCGCTAGTGGATCGATAATAGCTTTGTGGATAAGCTCTGGCGTTTCTTCAGCCACAGTCTCAATCTCAACACCACCTTCAGTAGACGCCATAAATACAACGCGACGTGAAGCACGGTCAACAACGGCACCGAGGTACAATTCGTTAGCTATGTCAGTACAGCTTTCTACTAAAATTTTAGCGACTGGCTGACCTTTCTCATCAGTTTGATAAGTGACAAGATTTTTACCTAACCAATGTTCAGCAAATGCTCTAATTTCGTTTTTATCGCCAGTAACTTTTACGCCACCTGCTTTACCACGGCCGCCTGCGTGTACTTGACACTTAACAACCCACATATCACCGCCAATATGACCTGCTGCTTCAACTGCTTCTTGAGCAGTATCACATGCAAAGCCTTCTGACACTGGTAAACCATATTCGGCAAATAAAGATTTCGCCTGATACTCATGCAAATTCATGATGATCTATCCGTATACTTCTTATCAAATCCAACTGGCCTTAATGGCCAGTCACGAGGGTACACCAATCGCTCCATGTGAGACGACTGGTCAGTTGTCACTGCTAACTATAAATCAAGCAGTAGACGAGTTGGATCTTCGAGGAAGTCCTTAATGGCAACCAAGTAGCCAACTGACTCACGACCATCGACAATACGGTGATCGTAAGATAATGCTAGGTACATCATAGGCAAAATTTCAACTTGCCCATTCACGGCCATAGGGCGATCCTTAATGGCATGCATGCCTAAGATCGCACTCTGCGGTAAATTAAGAATAGGCGTCGACATGAGTGAGCCAAACACACCGCCATTGGTCACGGTGAAGTTACCTCCTGTCATATCTTCAACAGTCAATTTACCATCACGGCCTTTAAGCGCAAGCTCACGAACATTACGTTCAATATCGGCAAGGCTCATGGTATCGGTGTTACGAAGCACTGGTGTAACCAAGCCACGTGGAGTCGAGACTGCAATACTGATATCAAAATAATTGTGATAAACAATATCATCACCATCAATCGATGCGTTCACTTCAGGGAAACGTTTCAGTGCTTCGGTAACGGCCTTAATGTAAAAAGACATGAAACCTAAACGAATACCATGGCGCTTCTCGAACACTTCTTGATACTGCTTACGGATATCCATAATCGGTTTCATGTTGACTTCGTTAAACGTCGTCAACATGGCTGTCGAATTTTTAGCTTCAAGCAAACGATTAGCGATCGTTTTACGCAGACGTGACATTGGCACACGTTTCTGACTGCGCTCACCCTGTGGCACAACAACAACGGGGGCACTTACTGCAGCAGGCGTTGCTGACTTATTTTTAACAAAAGCTTCGACGTCTTCTTTAGTAATACGTCCGCCAGTGCCTGTACCTTTAACCTTGTTTGCTTCAATACCATGTTCGCCTAATAGGCGGCGAACAGACGGACTTAATGCATCAGTAGAATCATCTGCAACTTCTGCAGTATTCGATTCAGTGTTAGTCACTTCTTGACCCGCTACAGCACCTGCGGTAAATCTAGCAATCACGGCTTCACCGAGAACGGTATCACCTTCATGTGCTAGAAACTCAGCAATTGAACCATCTTCAGGTGCAACGACTTCAAGCACAACCTTATCAGTTTCAATATCAACAAGATTTTGATCTCGTGAAACGTGTTCTCCAGGCTGAACATGCCAAGTAGCAATAGTTGCATCAGCAACAGATTCTGGTAGTACGGGTACCTTAATTTCGATACTCATGAGGAGCTATCCTTTTAATTTGTCTATTACTACAGTTTTAATGCGCTTTTAATCAAAGATTCTTGCTCTTTGGCGTGCAGTGCAGGATAACCACACGCGGGTGCAGCAGATGCTTCTCGTCCCGCGTAGATTAACTTTGCACCTGCTGGAACCGACGTCCAGAAATGGTGCTGACTGCAATACCAAGCACCTTGGTTTTGAGGCTCTTCCTGACACCAAACAAAATCTTTAACATGTTGATATTCAGATAATATTGTATCCATATCTTCGTGTGGGAACGGGTATAATTGTTCCAAACGAATCAAGGCTACATTGGTCACATTTTCCTTGCGACGTTTTTCTAACAACTCAAAGTACACCTTACCGCTACAGAATACGACTCGGTCAACTTTACTGCTGTCTAGACCATCAATTTCAGGAATAACATTTTGGAATGTTCCCTGAGCAAGTTCCTCCATCGAAGATACCGCTAATGGATGACGCAATAAAGATTTAGGAGACATCACGACCAATGGCCGACGCATCGGTCTTACAACCTGTCGTCGTAACATATGGTAAACCTGCGCCGGTGTTGACGGCACACAAACCTGCATATTGTGGTTGGCACACAGTTGTAGGAAACGCTCAAGTCGTGCACTCGAGTGTTCAGGTCCTTGACCTTCATAACCATGAGGTAATAGAAGAGTCAAACCACATAGGCGTCCCCACTTCTGCTCACCCGATGATAAAAATTGGTCAATAACAACTTGAGCACAGTTAGCAAAATCACCAAACTGTGCTTCCCAAAGGGTTAATCCACTTGGTTCTGCCGTCGCATAACCATATTCAAATGCAAGTACAGAGGCTTCTGACAAAACAGAATCTGTAATGTCAATAGGACCTTGCTCATCAGCAATGTTACGCAGTGGCAAATAGGCTGTAGCATCGTTTTGATTATGCAATACAGCGTGTCGATGAAAGAAAGTACCACGACCAGAATCTTGACCTGTTATACGGATACGTTTCTTATCTTCAACAATAGAGGCGTAAGCTAAGGTTTCTGCAAACCCCCAATCAAGCAACTTCTCACCACTGGCCATTAAAGCACGATCTTTGTAAATTTTAGCCACACGCGATTGAAGTTTGTGGCTTGCAGGCACATGACTGATTTTTTCAGCTAAATTCTTGATACGCTCCATCGACATTTGAGCGGGGTAATCTTCATCCCACTCTTTGTTGATGTAAGGAGACCAATCGCCCGAATGTAACGTCATTGGACGCCATTCAGACACGACACAATCGCCATGATCAAGCGCATCTCGATAATGATTAACCATCGAAGTCACATCATCAGCAGCGAAGGTCTTTTCTGCAATCAATCGATCTGCATAAATTTTACGTGGTGTGGGATGTTTTTTTATCTTGGCATACATCAAAGGCTGAGTTGCACTTGGCTCATCGGCTTCGTTATGACCGTGACGACGATAACAAACAAGATCTATCACCACATCTCGTTTAAACTCATTGCGATAATCAACCGCTAATTGAGAAACAAACGCAACGGCTTCAGGATCATCCGCATTCACATGAAAAATGGGTGCCTGCACCATCTTAGCAATATCGGTACAATATTCAGTTGAACGTACATCTTCAGTTGCAGAAGTAGTGAAACCAACTTGATTATTAATCACGATTCGGATGCTACCACCCACTGTGAAACCGCGAGTCTGAGACATGTTAAATGTCTCTTGCACAATACCTTGGCCTGTGATGGCTGAATCACCATGTATGGTAATAGGCAAAACTAACAAGCCAGAATCACAACCCCGACGATCAAGACGTGCACGTACTGAGCCCATCACCACAGGATTAACAATCTCAAGATGAGAAGGATTAAAAGCCAATGCTAGGTGAATATTACCACCAGGTGTCTGGAAGTCAGAAGAAAAACCTTGGTGGTATTTAACGTCACCAGAACCATTGACGTCATCGCTGTGCTTTCCGGCAAATTCATCAAACAGTTCTGAAGGCTTTTTACCTAAGATATTCACCAGCAGATTCAGGCGACCACGGTGAGCCATGCCCACAACCACTTCTCTAGTGCCCGCTTCGCCTGCACGATACAAGATCTCTCGCATCATAGGCACTAACGCATCGCCACCTTCCAATGAGAAACGTTTTGCGCCAGGAAATTTGGCACCGAGATATTTTTCCATACCTTCTGCGGCATTTAAGCCTTCGAGGATACGTTTTTTAACCGATTTATCGTAATTAGCGCTACCTAAAGAAGGCTCTAACCTTTGCTGTATCCAGCGTTTCTCATCGGTATCAGTGATATGCATGTATTCAGAGCCAATTGAACCACAGTAAGTGGCTTTCAAGGCGTTAACAAGATCACCAAGCTTCATAGTGTCACCACGATGAGCAAAGGAACCGGTATTGAATTCACGCTGCATATCTTCGCGAGTTAATCCATGGAAGGCAGGGTCCAACTCAGAGACTGGCTCACGTTTCCAAAGCGCCAGAGGGTCTAAATTTGCATTCTGGTGGCCACGGAATCGATGAGCATTAATCATCTGCAGGACTTTAACTTGCTTAGCATCGACTTCAGGATCGGTTACGCGGGCGACGCCCTTATGACTTCCTTCTAATGCTAAACTACGAAAATAATCACGTACTTTTGAATGAGCAGCTTCCGGTACATCTTTCGATGTGCCGTTCGCATAAGGGAGGTTATCAAACACCGCTTGCCAGTCTGAAGCAACAGACTGAGGGTCTTCTTGATAGGCTTCATACATCTCTTCTACATAGGTCGAGTTTGCACCACTTAAGTGTGATGATTCGAGCCAGGCTTTCATGATGCCTTGGTGCATTTCTATTCCTTTCAAACTTATACACGAACTTAGCCAAGTCTTAAGTATGCATTCTTTATGATAAAACAAGAAATGCACAATCGTTGTCATCCAAAATCTAAATTATCTAGACTTCACGACAAATTGTAGTTTCATTATACAAAAGAGTCACTTCTCAAAAAAAGAAAAGTGACTCTATTCGAGCTATGTTATTATTGATTTAAGCTCTTGATATTGCATTTACACTGCTCTTTTTAACAACATGGACTTAATATGCCCAATTGCTTTTGTTGGATTGAGTCCTTTAGGACACACATCCACACAGTTCATAATCCCATGACAGCGAAATACACTGTAAGCATCATCGAGTTCAGATAAACGCTCTTCAGTTGCAGTATCGCGACTATCAATGAGAAAACGATAAGCATGTAGTAGTCCACTTGGACCAATAAATTTATCAGGATTCCACCAAAAAGATGGGCAAGCAGTCGAACAGCACGCACACATAATGCATTCGTACAATCCATCTAAATGTTCACGTTCCTCAGGCGATTGCAGATGTTCACGCGCAGGCGTTTTTTCATCGTTAATCAAGTAAGGCTTGATTTTTTCATATTGCTTGTAGAACTGACTTAAGTCCACAATAACATCACGTACCACTGGCATACCTGGCAGCGGTCTGATCTGTATTTTTTTACCTTGAAAGGTAGAAACTGGCGTAATACAAGCCAACCCATTTTTACCGTTCATATTAACGCCATCACTGCCACAAACACCTTCACGGCATGAGCGACGAAACGCTAATGTTGGGTCTTGCTCTTTTAACAATATCAGCGCATCAAGGACCATCATGTCGGTACCTTCTGCTACTTCTAATGTGTAATCCTTCATGTAAGGCTTAGCGTCTACATCAGGATTATAGCGATAAACTGCAATATTCAAATTCATCTCAAATTCCTTAGTAAGTACGCTTGATCGGTGGGAATGCAGCACGAAGCTTAGGCTCCATGTTCACAGGCCGTCGATCCATCTCTTCTGTATCTGGGTTAAACAAACTATGGCACAGCCAGTTCTCATCATCGCGTTCAAGATAATCTTCACGTGAATGTGCACCACGACTTTCTGTGCGGTAATTTGCAGCATAAGCTGTTGCAATCGCTGTGGCCATCAAGTTATCCAACTCTAGGCACTCAATACGCTGCGTATTGAACTCGCTTGAATTATCAGATAACTTAGCATTAGCTAAACGTGCGCGTATTGCTTTAAGTTCTTTCAAACCTTCAGCCATTGCATCACCACTTCGAAATACAGAGAAATTAAGTTGCATACAAAGCTGCAAGTCTTTACGTATTTGTACCGGATCTTCACCGTCTTTATTGCTTTCCCAACGGTTCAAACGTTCAAGTGATGCCGCTATATCTGCCTCAGTGGCGTCAATTGGGGTAGCGGTTTCATCCAATGCTTTACCTAAGTGTTGCCCGGCTGCACGACCAAATACCACTAAATCGAGCAGTGAGTTGCCGCCTAAACGGTTAGCACCATGTACTGATACACACGCAATTTCACCCACAGCAAAAAGACCAATAACATCAGTTTCCGTACCATCGGTATGCTTTCGAATGACCTGACCACTCACTTTCGCGGGCAGCCCTCCCATCATATAGTGACAAGTAGGTAACACAGGGATAGGACCATCAGCAGGATCAATGTGAGCAAATGTACGTGATAATTCGCAAACACCAGGTAAACGAGCTTCTAATGTTTCTTTACCTAAATGATCAAGCTTAAGCAGACAATGCGGGCCAAGTGGACCATCTAATCCACGACCTTCACGAATCTCAGTCATCATCGAACGCGCAACGACATCACGAGATGCTAAATCTTTGGCATTAGGTGCATAACGCTCCATGAAGCGTTCACCGTCTTTGTTCAGCAAATATCCACCTTCACCACGGCATCCTTCCGTCACGAGAACACCCGCGCCAGCAATCCCAGTAGGATGAAACTGCCACATTTCCATATCTTGCATCTGAACACCAGCACGCATCGCCATACCAACACCGTCACCGGTATTAATATGTGCGTTAGTGGTTGAAGCAAAAATACGCCCAGCACCACCGGTCGCTAACACTGTCGCTTTAGCTTTGAAATAAACAATCTCACCACTTTCAATATCAATGGCAGTACAACCGACAATCACGTCGTCTGCATTTTTCACTAAATCCAGTGCATACCACTCAGAAAACACTTCTGTTTTATGCTTTACATTTTGCTGATAAAGGCAATGTAAAAGCGCATGACCGGTTCGATCCGCAGCGGCTGCTGTACGTGCTGCTTGTTCGCCACCAAAATTTCTTGATTGGCCACCAAACGGGCGTTGATAGATAGTGCCGTTCTCGAAACGAGAAAATGGCAGTCCCATTTGCTCTAATTCGATAACCGATTCAGGACCGGTTTTACACATAAACTCGATGGCTTCTTGATCTCCGATAAAATCGGAACCTTTAACCGTGTCGTACATGTGTTGTTCCCAATGATCTTCATGGGCATTACCTAGCGCAACGGTAATGCCCCCTTGCGCAGATACGGTATGAGAACGTGTAGGAAATACTTTAGATAAAAGCGCACAGCTTTTACCTTCTTTAGAGATTTGTAATGCGGCTCGCATACCTGCGCCACCGGCACCGATCACAATCGCATCAAATTCGCGAACTGGAATACTCACTTAAACACCCCACACTATCAAAATGCCTGCAGCCATATAAGAAAAGGCTACCACGACAACAACGAACTGAAGTACACCACGTAAAGCGATCGGTTTTACATAGTCTGTCAGTACTTGCCAAACACCAATCCATGCATGGATAAGCAAAGCAACAAGCGCTAACAATGTAAATACCTTCATCGGCAATGCACTAAATAAGCCATGCCATACGTCGTAGGTAAGTGGAGCGCTACATGCAACAAATCCAACCAAGAAAATGGTATAGATAGCCAAAACGATTGCACTGGCGCGTATCAGAATAAAGTCATGGACACCACTGCGACCAAGACTTGCTGCGTTAGTTACCATACCCAAATCCCCACAATGATAGAAAACGCGGCTGACAAAGCAAACGCAATTTTTGCTGAAACAATGCCAGAAGCTAACTCTTCCCAGCGCCCAGTATCCATCACTAAATGGCGTAAACCAACAATGAGATGATAACCAAGAGCGGTAAGAATTCCCCAAATGACAAATTTAACCAACAAATTATCAAAAAGAGATTGTGTCGCTGCGAAACTCTCAGGTGATGCTAAAGATTGATTTAACAACCAAATAAGAATACCAACAGCAAATAGCATGATGACACCGGATACACGGTGAAGAATGGACGCAATCGCTGTTGCAGGGAAGCGAATGGTCTGCAGATCTAAATGGACAGGTCTTTGCTTTTTCACGTTCTGCTCACTCTGCTCTATTGAGCTATATTTTTGTTATACGAACCGCTTTTACTCAAATTATAGACCGTGATCTAAATCACAATTTTAATTATCGTAAAAGAAAAGTGTAAACAAACAATTAACCAAATAAAAAACACTATTTACTGATGTAAACGCATGTAAACAAGTGTTAACTAACTGGTAATGTTAGTAGCTCATCGGAGCCGAAGCAAGTATACGCGGGGCAAATGTCAAATACAAACGTCACATTATGCATATTAAGTTTTTTTGGTAAAAAAAACTGCCAAGTCCCAGTTATGCTATGCTGTTGATTAAAATAAGACCGCGGTCTAACAAATTTAAACACTTATTTAAATTGAAATGTGATCTAGATTCACTGTAGAGTATTGCGATTGATAAGCCGCACTCACATATGAATGAAGTAAGGAGAAGGGTATGGCTGACAAAATAGCCAAGTTACAACTACCAGGGAATGAATCGATCGATTTGCCGATCAAAAAAGGAACTGCAGGATTCGATGTCATTGACATCAGTAAGTTAGGCAGTAAAGCGCACTTTACATTCGACCCAGGATTTCTCGCTACAGCCTCCTGTGAATCAGCGATCACCTATATTGATGGCGATTTGGGCATACTGCTCCACCGTGGTTATCCGATAAGCGAATTAGCGGTAGACTCTGATTATTTAGATCTATGTTATCTACTTTTGTACGGAGAGCTTCCATCTAAAAGCCAATATAAAGAATTTGTTCTTACTGTAAAAAACCACACAATGGTGAATGAACAGTTGGCATCTTTCTTTAGAGGCTTCCGTCGTGATGCTCACCCGATGGCAATGCTATGTGGCGTGACGGGTGCTTTATCTGCATTTTATCAAGATTCTTTAGATGTCAATGATAGTCGTCATCGTGAAATTGCAGCATACCGACTCGTGTCTAAAATGCCCACTATTGCCGCCATGTGTTATAAGTATTCAATTGGTCAGCCATTTGTATACCCACGTAATGATCTTAGCTACGCAGGTAACTTCCTTAGTATGATGTTTGCTGTGCCGTGCGAAGAGTATCGAGTGAACCCGATTGTAGAACGCGCTATGGACCGTATCTTCATTTTACATGCAGATCATGAGCAAAACGCATCAACTTCTACAGTACGTCTAGCGGGTTCTTCTGGTGCAAACCCATTTGCATGTATCGCTGCGGGGATCGCATCACTGTGGGGACCTGCACATGGCGGGGCCAATGAAGCCTGTCTAAATATGCTCGAAGAAATTGGCACTGTTGATCGCATTCCAGAATTCATTGCACGTGCAAAGGATAAAGACGATCCTTTCCGTCTAATGGGCTTTGGACATCGTGTTTACAAAAACTTTGACCCACGTGCTAAAGTCATGCGTGAAACATGTCATGAAGTACTGAGTGAGCTCAAAGTGAATGACCCTCTGCTTGATGTGGCCATGGAACTTGAACGTATTGCATTAGAAGATGAATACTTTGTCTCTAAGAAACTTTACCCGAACGTTGACTTCTATTCGGGAATTATTATGAAAGCTATTGGTATTCCAACCAGCATGTTCACCGTACTATTTGCCCTTGCGCGTACCGTCGGTTGGATTGCTCACTGGAAAGAGATGTTAGATCAACCCGGCCATAAAATCAGTCGTCCTCGACAATTGTATACTGGCGATACTGAACGTAGCTTTATTCCAAAAAACAAACGTAATTCTTGATAATAATTTAAATTAGGTCAATAAAAAGCGCGAATATTCAGCTTGATATTCGCGCTTTTTTTTCACTCTAATTAACCCTAATGATTTTACATCACAATATAAACAGGCCACCCCAACAAACCTGTTAGACCTTCTTTGTATTCCAATCGCTCTAACCGCTCTGGACTGACATTTTTTAACAGTAACTCACGATAACTTTTAGCAAACGTTAACGTGCGCAGCAAACCCGCTGTAAAATGCTTACCTAAGTCCACTTTTATTGTCTCTGCAAGGGCCAAAGGCAGCTCAGACAACGTTTTTTCTATGAGTTGTTCTATGTGTTCAGCTGAGAACCAAATATCTTGAAATTCGATATGTGCGATCCGTTGCTTGAGATCTTGTCTTACGTTAACTGAGCCCAAAAATAGTCGATACAGTACCACTTCAGCAAACACACTTTCCAGACTCAAACAATCTAAAGGATCGTAGCTAACTTGGGCATAACATTGCTTTAGCAAGCACACCACTGATTCCTGACGGTTAAAATCTAATAATGCTTCTTGATAAGCTTGCCAACCTATCCATTCATCGCTATCGCTTGGACTAGACACTTTATCGAGTAAGACTTTATCAATATCACCATACACTGACTTATTGCTCAGCTTATACTTACTGACCGTACTCAGCATACTCCAGCCTTTCTGAAAGGATTTAACTATCCCATCTGACGTTAAAAGTAAATTGAGTCCTTGATACTTATCTCGATCACTTAACGCCATCAGACCTAAACTTGCCACGCCAATAACATCAAAAGCGGCATGTTCTAATAAATGCATCTTGTATTTATTATAAAACTTATCAGCCAATTTAAGACTCATCAACACTGCTTTCGCTTTAATATTCGCCAATTGTGTGTCATCTAATAACGCTTCTGTTTGGCCGTAGGCTAATACTCTACTTAAAAAAGGCCCTTGGTCACTATCTCTTAACACGACTTGCATTAGTGAGTTCCTTAATCAAGAAAACTAAACATATCATCAACTTCAGCGTACTCATCAGTCACTTCATTCTTTTCTTTTGCTTGAAGTACTAATTCACTGACAAATTTGTTAATAATATTTATCCAACTTGAATTTTCGCTACGTAGTAGGTTTTTAATCGATTTCTCGACATCAGGGGCAAGTTGACTAATCAAGGCTAACAAACTACGAGGATCATCCATACTAAGACCATGAGCTTCCTCTTCTGTGTTTCTATCACTAAAACCAATCGTTTCACCATCATCTTCATCATCGTAGCTATCATTGATGTGATATTCAGTGCTTGTTGATGGCCCTAATATAAATTCAATAAAAGGGATCGACAGATAAAATAAACCTGCAGGATCTTCAGCAATACACTCCAAAATAGCCGTCTGTTTAGCTTCACAGTCTTGAATACGAATAAGGTATGTCAGAAAGTCAAAAGTATGCTGGATCAATTCATCTGCATTACTCTTAATTTTCTCTTCCCAATAAAGAGGCTGTTGGCAAACAATGTCTCTGATCTGCTCAGGACTCATCAGTTCCGACATAATGGACGGACAGGAGATATCATGATGACTGTTGATTTGAGTTAAGGTCACGATATCCATCTGCTCAATCACTTCAACCAACACCTCATCAGTCATGGTGTTAGCCATCAATTCAAACTTTTTACTCGCTTGCTTAGGCTCTATATCTGCCAATTGTTTTATTTCGGCTGCAGCAATTTCAACTAAGTTATTCATCAGTGCTCCTCATCATACTGATCGTAATAACCATCATCATTATCTTCAACGTAGTCATCATTATCATCTTGATCCTTTTCTTTATTTCCTGACGGCACTTTATTCTCATTTTCCAATAAGTATAAAACTGCACAGCTCTCTATGAGTAAGGTTTCACAATATTCCCGAACCGCTAACACCAGCGGTAAATCAGCATTATTAAAGGCCACGGTCGTTTTAAAATCATTCCACGGGGGTAAGATCCCTTGCTCTATCCAGCCAGACCATTTGAGTTTTGCTGCAGGTGGAAATTTAACTTTATCATACAGAGCAATGGGTAAGTACTCAGGGACAGAATTGAGTAACTTAGGATCGGCCAACAAAATCGTTTTGATTTGACTGGTAAATTGTTCCAGCGCATTTGGGGTATCGGGATCATTATAAGATTCGATATTGCTATATGCATTTTCTTTTAACTCATCAATGCGTGCGAGATTTAGTGATGTTGTCATGAGTACTCAGAAATTAACTTATAGAATAAAATTGGTCCCATAGCTCGCGCATTGCGGCAGCGGGGTCGGTCACAATAACATTATTGAAATCTCTCACAAATGCACTTTTAAGCTTAGGATTTGAAAGCACTTCATAAGCTTTTTTTACTCTCTGTAGTCGAACTTCGGCCTCGACTTTATCATCTTCAGACACGCCGAGTAATTTATCAGGGTGGTACTTATTCGATAAGCGTTTGTAAGCTTTTTTTATATCGTCTTCGTTTGCGCTCGGCTTAACGCCAAGCACACTAAAGTGGTTAATCATGTTATTACCTGCGAGCAGTTATTCTTTCATTTCAAAATCGAAAGGGTTAAGTAGGCTGACACTGTATTGCCATTTACCCACTAAAATTCGCATCGTCCCAGATCCCATTGACTCTGATCCGATCAATGATTTTTTAAAAGCAAAGTTTAACGGTAGAAAGGCCAGAGTACAACATACAATCCGCGACACGCGCCAACCTTTACGACACTGTCATAAGTTAGCTTAATATTGACCATAACAATAAACACCATCACGCCCAACTAAAAATGATGCCATTACTTTGTTTGTCTAAAATGCCATAACAACCAATAAATAGGACGAAGATCTTTACCACCCACGTCTTTTAAACAATACAAAACAAAATAGAGACATTGCCAAGGTGTTATCCACTTTTTAGCCTCTTGCCAAATGTTATCACCTCCAGCATGACGATACGCCATAATCACAGGCTTTATAGACTCATGCTTAGGACCTAAATAACGGTATAGACTATGAATATAAACAAGAATATCGCGTCTTTGTTGATAGATAATACTCTTATTGTTTTGACTCGCTTCAAAATCAATAAAACTCACCTGTCCATCTTGCCAACTAATATCCCGAAGTGCGGGTCGTCCATGAGCCAGGCCTAAAGTATGAAGTTTGGCTAAGGCAACACCACTGTCTACCAATATCTGCTGCTGCGTATTTGACTCAATATTCGCATTAGCCATCCATTCATTTAAGGTCTTACCAACGTCAGCAATCACCAAAAAATGATCACCACAGTACATTAATGTGGGAACTGGCGCCCCCTTGAGTGCTAATTTTTTTAACGTATCAATCTCAATTTGAATCGATTTTTTGGAGTTGGGTTTTAAAAAACGCATCGCACCGGTTAGTTTTTCAGCCTGTTTTAACCAATAAACCTGCCCCGAATATTCAAATCGCACCACCCTTTTCCCTATATTGTCATTCAATACGTTATCAACGAAACATCTGAAGGCTTGATTAGGCACGCAATTTACTCCCAAAAAAATGAGGGGTGATTATCCGTATTTGACCGACGTAAAGCAAACCGAAATGTTCAATGTTATGCCTACCACCTAAACAAACATCCACAGCAGCAATAATAAGAAAACACGATTAGAATATACAATCGGAAAAACAAAAAAAAGCGCTCAAAAAAGCGCTTTAATCGTCAAGGGTAAACGTTAAGCTTCTTGCCAGCTCACCGCTTTGTTTTCCAATAAAACCGGGATCCCTTCATTGATTGGGTACGCTAAACGCTCACCTTTACAAATCAATTGTTGGTTAGCTTTATCATAAAATAATTTACCTTTACACACTGGGCAAGCAACAATCTCTAATAGTTTTTTATCAAACGACATCTCAATTTCCTTGTTTAACGGCCATCACTTGATGAATTTTATTCATCAAAAGTTGATCAAAATTGTCTGTTAACTTGGCATCAACGGCTAAATACCACCAATTTTCTTTGGCAAAGTCGCGACATTTTACGGCATCTTTTTCAGTCATCAATAAAGGCGCCATTTTAGTGACTTCCATTAATGCTTTCAAACTAAATATTTGATGATCTTCAAATGCTTTGGTTTTTATCAACGGCACATTAGCATCACGTAAAGTGGTAAAAAAACGTTCAGGGTTAGCGATCCCAGCAATCGCGACAGCAGGCTTATATGGATCAAAAACCTGCTGAGATGACGCGGATACAGGCACAAATCGCGTCGGTTCCAGTATCATCGGAAACTCACCGTCATGAGCTTCACCATTGACGATAATAAAATCAACATGCTGTTGTCTATCTGTTGATTCTCTAAGCGGTCCCGCTGGCAGTAATAATTCATTGCCAAAACGGCGCTCTCCATCCAGAATAAGTAATTCGATATCGCGAGCAAGCCTATAATGTTGTAAGCCATCGTCGCTGATAATAATATCAACATCATAAGCTTGAATTAAGGCTTGAGCTGCGCTAACACGATCACTGCCTATCACCATGGGGACTTGAGTTCTGGCGACTATCATGGCAGGTTCATCTCCCACCAGATCGGCTCCCATCAAAGGCTCGACCCGTTTCACACCCTCAAACTTAACCCCATAACCTCGGCTGACAACACCAGGTTTAAATCCTTGCCGTCTTAACAATTCGATAAGATAGATGACTGTCGGCGTCTTACCGCTTCCCCCCACCGTAATGTTACCAACGATAATCACAGGTACAGGCAAAGAAACCACTTTCTTTAACCCGCACGTAAACAGTACACTTCGAATATAAGTGATCAACCAAAATAATAAACTCAATGGGCTCAGCAGCCACTTTACTACTTTAAATCCAAGATGAGTGTCCGCTTTTGGATACCAAAGTTTGTTGACAAAATCCTGCATCAATTAACTGCCAAATTGCATCTGATAAAGACTAGAATACATGCCATTTTTTTCCAGTAAACTCGCATGATCACCACGCTCGATAATCCGACCTTGATCAATCACCAAGATTTGATCAGCCGACTCAATGGTCGATAAACGATGTGCAATAACGATCGACGTTCTATTGAGTCGCAAATTATCCAGTCCTTGTTGAATGGCCTTTTCAGATTCAGTATCTAATGCCGATGTTGCTTCATCCAAAATGAGCACGGGAGCATTACGTAAAATAGCTCTGGCTATGGCAATACGCTGTCTTTGACCGCCAGATAACATGACGCCATTTTCACCAATCTGTGTATCCATCCCATCAGGCAGCTTTTCAATGAACTCAAGCGCATGGGCCAAACGCGCCGCTGCGACTATCTGTTCTGACGTCACGTCTCCTGAATAAGCATAAGCGATATTATTCGCTATTGAATCATTAAACAGAGTGACCTGTTGAGAGACTAATGCCACCTGACCACGCAAACACGCAAGGCTGTAATCATTAATATTCACGCCATCAAGTTCTATATCACCTTGGCTTAAACCGGTATAAAAGCGTGTGATTAAATTAGCAATGGTAGACTTACCTGAGCCAGAACGCCCAACAAGCGCAATAGTCTGGCCTCGTTTAACGGAAAAATCGATATTATCTAAGGCGAGTCCCTCTTGCTGCGGGTAACTGAAATTCACATGATTAAAGCTTAAATCTCCCTTTGCTCTATCGAGGGTATAGCGACCATTGTCTCTTTCAGATTCTGTATCAAGCAATTCAAATACCGTAGTACAAGCCGCAATACCCCGTTGAAATTCAGCATTAACACGGGTTAAACTTTTAATTGGATTCAACATCGCTAGCATAGCACCAAGAATAGTAGCAAATGTCCCCGATGTCAGCTCAGATTGTAGCCCCTCAAAACTAGCAGCATACAGAACAAACGCCAAAGCAAACGAACCTATGATCATCACTAAAGGCTGACTAACAGACTGAGCCATGGCTAACTTCATGTTCTGGTAACGGTTCTGTTCGTTAACACGAGCAAAACGCTCTGATTCTACTTTTTGACCACCAAAAGAGAGCACATTTTTATGACCCGTGATCATCTGCTCTGTTGCTGCCGTCACCCCACCCATCGCAGTTTGAATACGTTTAGATACTTTGCGAAAACGTCGACTCACGACCGTCATAATGACACCAATAATGGGGCCAATAATCAAAATACAAAGAGATAATTTCCACGAGTAATAGAACATCACCACCAACATACCAACAACGGTAATACTATCTCGTACCATGGTGATCAATGCACTTCCTGTCGCACGTGCAATCTGTTCAGTGTCATAGGTAACACGTGAGATCAAACTGCCTGAGTTTTCTCTGTCCATATAACTCACAGGTAAAGTCAAATAGTGTTCGAACACTTGTTGACGCATATCCATGATGAGTCTTGCGCTCATGTATGAAACACAGTAACTAGACAAAAAATTCGCTAATCCACGAAAAGTAAATAATATGATAACAACAAAAGGCGCCATCATAAGCACATCACTAGACGCGTTAAAACCTGCACTGGTGCCTAAATCTATGCCATTAGCTGCAGAGGGGAGCTGACTTGCTTGCCCCCCAAAACCACCATCGATAAATGGCTTAATCATGGCGATAAATGTCATATCCACCAAGCCATAAAGTATTAAGCCGATAACAGCTAAGAAAAACACACCTTTAAGCGGTTTAATATACAGCATTAAACGCGTAAACACTGTCCACACTTCTTGATTTGAAGATATTGTCATGAACCGGATCTATTCTTAATTCAAAAAATGCATTCTACTCTGGATTGCCGTTCTTACCAAATTCAAACAATCGGTTGTACCAAAAAGGGGCTAAATCGGTACGGTATGTGCGAACAAATCGCTTCTCTCGATTAAAAATAACACTAATTTGTCCCTCACGACCTGCAATCAAATAATCACTTCCATGCTTTACGTAGCGGTGCACAACATCTGATTTAGGAAAGCCATAACGATTATTAAACCCAGCAGGAAACAGGACCAGATCAGCAGAGACCTGTTTGATAAAGTTTGGTGTTGAAGAGGTACGGCTACCATGATGAGGAGCAATTAACACGTCGCTCTTAAGCTTATCTCCTAAATCTAATAACCGTTGTTCTGCTAATTTCTCAATATCTCCCGTGAGCAGCACTTGATGAAACTTATCACTAATTTTAATCACACAAGAACCATCATTGCCTTTTTCAGCCATCTCAGGCGCTAACACTTCCACCTCCAACCCTTTCCATATTAATACTTTAGGCCGACAACTTAGATCTGAATACTGTGAGATATCACTGACCACTTTCACTTTTGGAAACGCATTAATAAGTTCAGACGCACCACCAGCATGATCATTATCACTGTGACTAAGCACTAAATAGTCAAGTTGTTTAATTCCTCTGGCATGAAGAAATGGCACCACAACTCGATCGGCATAACTAAAGTTTTCGCCATATTTAGCTCCAGTATCATAAACAAAACCATGCTGACCTTTTTCAACCACCACAGACAAGCCCTGACCAACATCCAACAAGTGCACTTGCCATGTTCCCTGTGACACCGAAAAATACTGAAAACATAACGTGATCATCGAGGGAAGGAGTAATATTGACATCATTAATCGCCACTCCAACTTTTTCGCTGTCATTATCAGGCTTAATCCCAACATAAAAAATGACATAGCGAGTATCATAACCTCAGAGATAGGAAACCATGCACCGGGTAACGTCACAAAAAAAGTTAACAATTTATCCATCGGCCACAAAGTAACATCCACCAAGTAAAACAAAGGGGACACATCAAATCCCACTGACCAACATAATAGCCAGACGATAAACGTTAACATCGCAGCAGGGATCACAACCAAGCTAAACCAAGGAACAAAAAAGAAATTAAACAATACGCCATAAAAAGTTAACCCACCAAAAAAAATCGACTGCAGCAAACCTAACACTAGACTCAATCGCCATTGTATTGCCCAAAACAGCCCCAATCTCTGCATGAAGACTCTCAAATGGGATTGCCTGCATGCTGGATTATCCTTGGGAGAGCGGCATTGTAATGTCAATAAAATAATCGATAACGCGGTAAATGACAGCCAGAACCCAGCACTTAAACAGCTTAAAGGATCTATCATTAACAAAAAGAACAGTGCAAATAACAAACGCTCCCAAGATGAGGAATACCTATTCAACATAGTCAATAACATTAGGAGTAATAACATCACTAACGCACGTTGTGTTGGCAGTGAAAAACCCGCGAGGTATGCATACACACTACACGCCATTGCAGATAAAATAGCAGCTAATAGTAAATTTCGCCGACCTAATGGCACCGACACACGACCAAGAAATGTAAAACTACTGATAAACACCCAAGCTGCAACAACCGAGAGGTGCAAACCTGAAATAGCCACCAGATGCCCAGCACCAGTAACCCTAAGTGAATGCCAACGCTCAGTACCTATTAAGCTCCTGTCACCTAACAGTAACGCTAAAATCAAATCCCCATTATCGAATGTATCCAAAGCAGGTTTGAGTGCTAATAAGATAGCATGACGAAATGAATAACTCGTTTCAATCCGTTGACCAAAAACCACCTTTCCTTTACTCACAATATGACGGCTAATTAACCCTTTTTGCTGATTATAGCCACCTTGATTCAGTACATTGGTGATAGGTTTAGGTATGACCCTAAGCTCCCAGATCTCACCGATTTGTAGTGAAGGGGGAGTTTTCCAACTCAATCGCAATATTTTTGGTAATAATCTTGTAGAATGGTGGTTCAACAGCCTAAAATCCATACTAACCCAGTCGCTGTTTTGATTTACTAGTGATATGATTTCGCCAGTGATGGAATGCTCTCGATCGATATTTTCACGTTCCCAACTCAGCATGAGTTGAGCGTAAATTGATATCCACGCTACGCCTAATACAGCCCCTGACAATAACGGGGATCGGATTAATAATAAGCACCCTATCGCAACTAAGATAAGGGCTAGAAACATTGATGGCAACGAAGGCCACAACATAGTTAAAATAATCGTGGCACTAAAGCCAAACATAAATCGATTCATACTGAATAAGTTAAGACAGCAATAGCCACTTATGCCAAAAAAAATAATTGAAAGATTTATGCCTAAATCTGAAACATTGCAAAACCACAAACATCTTCGCATGTTTGGTAAGTTATTGCATAAGCCTAACTTGTGGTCACTCAACAGACGCTCTGCGCCCATGGCGTTTGCTGTCGGTCTTTTTGTCGCTTGGATCCCCATGCCATTTCAAATGGTTTTAGCTGCCGCCCTGGCCATTGTCTTTAACTGCAATCTACCAGTATCCGTCGCGTTAGTATGGATAACCAACCCTGTCACTATGCCCTTTATGTTTTATGCTGCATACATATTAGGCGCAAAAATACTTCACCATCCACCACAGAACTTTGCATTTGAAGCAACGTGGGCTTGGATAGAGTCTTCTCTTACGACTATCGGTCCTCCCTTTTTACTCGGCTGCTTCGTTATGGGAGTGAGTTTCTCCATTATCGGTTTTTTCTTAATAAAGACCTTGTGGAAATACTCAATACTATTGAAGTGGAACAAGCGAAAAGACTAAATTTTAATGTAGGCAAAATTAACTCAATCACTTCTCGACATATAGAACTCTGTATCTTGAAGTGATTTGGGTATATCGCCTGACTTGATAGAATGACGCAAAGTAAAAAGATTATGTTTCTCTCTTTGCATAACCTGAAGCTCATGTTTTTCAAGCTCAAGGACCTTCTCATATGGAAGCGGTGTAATGGCTGCTAAATAACGAAATTTTATGTGGGGAAACACACCACAAAAAACTAATTTAGCTCTTGGGAGATGAAACTCCGAGGTCACTAGAATGACCGATGTTATCCCATTATCGTCAATAACACTTTTAGACAAAAGCGCATCCTCAAAGGTAAATCGACTCTCAACAAGAGCAAGAAAGCTCGTTTCCGGTACCCCTTTGTTCATTAGATACTGCTTCAGATAGTAGGCATGCGCAGTAGAGGTGGTATTGAAATGCTCACCTATACCTCCGGTACAGATAAGCTTAAGTGCAGAATGCTTATTCCATTCAGTTAACGCTATATCGCAACGAGAAATAGCTATCTGTGATAAAGTACCTTGATCATCATTTGGCGCACCCAATATCACTATGGCACCGTCCACTATTGTCCCCTCATGATTAATTGGATGCACATGACAACAATTTAACGTCCAGCCAAAGCACTAGCAGGCGCTATTTGACTCGCTTTCCAAGCAGGATATAAGGTTGAAATTAAGCTCATAACAAACGCTAACAATAACACAAAACCAACATCTGATAGGTGCAATTGTGATGGCAAAAAATCAATAAAATAGATATCGGCAGAAAGAAGCTGTATCCCAAAGAGATTCTCAATCCCCTGCGCAATGAAACTCAAATTTTTCGCAATAAGTACGCCAAAGGCACCACCGAGTAAACAACCCAGCACACCATTTAAAGCCCCTTGGATAATAAAGACCACCATGATCGCACTACGTTTCATTCCCATTGTCAGTAAAATGGCTATTTCAGATTGTTTATCACGCACAGCCATCACTAGAGTTGATACAATATTAAAACACGCCACCGCAATCACGAGTGCAAGTACAAGGTACATCACACTGCGGACCAGTTGTATATCCTGATAAAGATGCCCCTGAGTTCGAGTCCAATCAGTAATATAAAGATATTGCTTTTGGCTAAAACCCAATTCACGGATAAGACGTGGCGCCTCAAATACTTGAGCTGCTTTAATTCTCACTCCTGACACTTGCTCCCCCATATTTAAAATGGATGCGGCGTATTGCATAGGCACATAAGCTGTCGAAAGATCTAATTCACCTCCAAGTTCAAACACACCGATCACCGTAAAACGATAACTCTTAGTTGAGCCTATACGTTTAGTGCTCGGATCCGTATTCACATTAGGCATATATAAACTTAACGCATCCCCCACCGTTAAGCCTAAACTCGTGGCCAATCCCTTACCCAGTACGATGCTGTTTTTATCTTTAACACCAAGTTCAGACCAAGTATCTGCAGACATAAATTGTGAAATATTTGACACTTTCTGCTCATATTCAGTATCAACGCCTAATAGGGTTAGGCCTTGAAATCCACCCGACTTTTGCACTAACCCTTGCAAGCGAATATAAGGCGCAGCAGCGACAATACCTGCTATCTTATTCGCATCTTTTACTATCCCCTGCCAGTTATCAATGGGCTGATTAACGCCACTCAATTCACCATGAGCGACAACCCCTAGCATTCTATTTTCCAGTTCACTCTCAAAACCATTCATGGCAGAGAGCACCACTATCAATACTGCAACACCAAGCGCAATACCCGCAGTAGATGCAAATGAAATAAAGCTAATAAGATTATTTGATTGACGTGCCATATAAAAACGCCAGCCAATCCATATTGATAACAGCGGACTCATGAAGCCTTACCTGTTACATTTACAGGATCGTCAACTTGCAAATAACCATCTTTCATTTGCAATTGCCTGTCCATTCTCGCTGCTAATTTTGTATCATGGGTGACGACCACAAATGCAGTGCCCAATTGATTGGCTAATTCCTGAATTAACTCATAGACAGCCTCACCACTGCTAGCATCAAGGTTACCCGTAGGTTCATCTGCCAACACCAATTTAGGCTTATTAATCAGTGCACGTGCAATCGCAGTTCGTTGCCGCTCTCCTCCTGACATCTCAGCAGGTGTATGCGTTAGTCGGTGCCCTAGACCGACTCGCTCCAACAGAGCCTTAGCTTCTGCCTCTGCCATGTTTCGATCTCGACCTTGGATCAAAGCAGGCATAACCACATTTTCCAGCGCACTGAATTCAGGTAACAAGTGATGAAACTGATAAATAAAACCTAAATCTTGATTTCTTATCTCTGATTGACGGCGAGCAGACAAGCGATAAAGATCTTCACCTAGCATCATAACACTACCACTTGTTGGACAATCTAAGGTCCCCATGATGTGTAATAAAGTACTCTTGCCTGAGCCAGATGTCCCTACAATGGCAAGCTGCTCTCCTTTAAATACTTGTAGATCGACATCTTTGAGAACTTGAGTCTCAACATTTCCTTCTTTAAAACACTTACTCACACTTTTTACTTCTAACAATAACTCTGACATTGATGATCACTCTTGTATTCTTCGCTCGAACAAACTGAGAAGGTTAGCCCAACTTCGACTCTTTATTATCTGACTATCCTCACACTCCCAGCCAGACAATTTACTCGTATCTTAATGCGGTCGCAGGCTGCACTTTAGCAGCCCTAAACGCTGGGTATATCGTTGCGCAGAAAGTAATCATTAACGTACCCAACACTATCCATCCCATTTGCCCCCATTCAATTTGCACTGGCAGTGACTGACCTGCACCTAAAATTGACACGCCAACTGAATTCATCATCGAATTTAAATTAAGGGTTAACCCTATGCCTATCACTAGCCCTAACACCAAACCAATCACTGCATTAAGCGATCCTTGAAAAATGAAAATCCCCATGACATTAGATGTCGTTAACCCTTGGGTTTTGAGCACGGCAACGTCCGTTGTTTTATCAACGACCATCATGACCAGAGCAGAGACAATATTAAACGCCGCAACGGCGATAATGAGGCTCAGCATCAAAGACATCATGTTCTTTTCCATTTTTACGGCACTAAATAAGTGCCCATAAGTCTCGCGCCAGTCAGAGGTTGTTACATCAATCCCCTCTTGTTTAAATTCGGATTGTACTTTTGCATTTAGCTGCTTGGCATTAAACGGATCAGCAAGGTATAGGCGCAAGTGCTTTATTTCTCCAGGTGTTTGTCTCATTAAACGTTGTGCATCTTCATAATGAATATACGCCAAACTTGCATCCACTTGAGAGCCCATCTCGAATGTACCTGCGACAATAAACTTCCGCTGACTGGGCACAGGTCCAAGAGGTGAATACACGACACCTTCAGCGCTAAGAATTCTCACTTGATCCCCTATCGATACTGCCAAGTGCCTAGCAAGTTCAGATCCTAAAATAACCCGGTACTGACCAGGTTCGAGTTGGTCAAAATAAGCATTAAGCGTACCTTGCATCTGATCACTAAACTCTTTTTCGTATTCAGGATAAACCCCATACACTTGGATAGCACTGATATTCGAAGGTGATTGCACCATCGCTTGAGTGGAAATACTTGGAGTCACCGCTAATACACCAGGTAAGGTGATTAATGCTGACACATTGGCTTGCCAGTTCGTTAAGGCCTGTTCACTATGAACGGTTAATTGAGGCACCGCACCTAAAATACGCTGCTTTAACTGACCTTCTAGACCATTCATTACTGAGCTGACAACAATCAATGCCGCCACCCCTAGCAAAATTCCTGAGACCGCAAAAAATGTGATAAATGAAGCAAACCCATTGGTCTTTCTTACACGCCAATAACGAAAGCCTATATGTGCTGATAACGCAAAATTCATAGTTGTCCAACGACTCATTAAATATCGAGCCTTGCTAAATCATTAAGATGCGCACGATAATAGGGGTAATAGCCATGTAAAAACAAGAGGAAATCCCTTGCTTACTGACTCAACCCCCTATTTTAGTGTCAAGCACGATTTTAAGGCCTATTTGACCCCTTGGCCAGATGATAAGCCTATTCCATCTGAAAGTGAATTGAATCTAATGTTGCCGCTCAGTCTACAGCTCATTAGTGATGTAAAATCATTAGAGGCAAATTGTTTATTACAACTAAGGCACTTGGATGATGAAGCTAAAACCATCATTGAATATCTTAAGCTTCAATCCAAAAAAATTGATCTGGTTCTGCTCCATATACTTGAACGTGAGACTCACGAAGGTGAGCAACATCTAGGGGTATTCTTTGGTGGAAGTGGGATCCGTATCATCGGATCCAGTTTATTTGAGATCGGTGATACATTCAAAATCACCTTGAACATTAAAGAAGAACTGATTTCACTTTTATGCTTTGGGCATGTTACCACGACTCAAATGGTAGAAAATAACCCGATAAGCACTGACACCCAATATGTCACTGACATCGTATTTAATCGGATCTCAGACATCGATATTGAGCAGTTGGTCAAAGCCAGTCTAAGCGTACAACAAAAACAATTAAAACAACAAAAACTTGCCAGAAAATCATCATAAACTTTCACTAGCACAAGTGCCTGTATCCCACTACAATGACAGGCATCTTTGTCGCTGATCTCTTGTCTCTTCTCAATGAAAGCATTTTCCATATTAACGCCACCTGCTGTCAAAAGTATCGCTAAAGCACAAACCTTAGTAACATTAGGGGGGGCTTCGCAAGCGATCACTTTAGCAAGCTTGATTAAAAACCACGAAGGTCTCACGCTGGCTGTCACCAATGATACACCGGCAGCATTACAGCTAGAGAGTGAATTACGCTACTTATTACAAGATAAGTCGCTGCCTGTTTGGCTATTTCCTGATCGGGAAACATTGCCTTATGACAGTTTTTCACCCCACCAAGATCTCGTTTCACAACGCCTAGAAACCTTATCTCAACTCCCGAATGCCAAACATGGCGTCGTGATCGTTCCCGTTAATACTTTGATGGTGTTGCTGCCACCTAAATCATTTTTAGCTGGAAACTTACTGATACTCTCTAAAGGGGATCGCTATTGCCTTCAAGATGTCAGGAAGCAGTTGTCAGATACCGGTTATAATCTCGTTGGACAAGTTTATGAGCATGGTGAATTTGCCATTCGCGGGTCCATTATTGACCTTTTCCCTATGGGATCAAATCAGCCATATCGCATTGAGTTATTTGATGATGAAGTTGAATCGATAAGACATTTCGATCCTGAGACTCAAAGGTCCAGTGGCACAATTGAGTCAATACGTTTATTGCCTGCAAAAGAATTCCCTACCGATGATGCTGCGATTGAAAAGTTTAGGCAAGGCTATAGACGTCAGTTCAACGTACTCGTCAAAGAGCCTGAATCTATCTATCAAATGGTCAGCCGTAAAATTCTCCCCGCTGGCATAGAAAACTATCTCCCGCTTTTTTTCGACGACACAGCTAACCTGTTTGATTATCTTCCAGAAAAAACACAATTGATCAGTATTGGTGATTTAGAAGGCGCCTCCAAAGCCCATTTAGCAGAAGTTGAACAGCGTTATGAAGATAGACGAGTTGATCCTTTGCGTCCTTTATTGCCACCGAAAGCGCTTTATTTACTCACCGAGCAGCTTTTTTCAGCTTTTAAGACCCTGCCCAAAACCTACTTAAAAATAGGCCGCAGTCAAGAACAAGATCACTGTGCTAAGCTCGAATCTTTGCCTGAATTAACCGCCAATCATAAACTTAAACAGCCATTAAACCTGTTACAAGAATATATGATTAAAGGTAAAAAAGTGCTATTTAGTGCTGAATCGGAAGGTCGCCGAGAAGCATTATTAGAGCTATTTAGTAAGATCGATCTCACCCCTAAAATATTCACACATTTAGATGATTTCGTCGAGTCTAAAGCCGAAATCGGCCTCATCGTTTCCCCCTTGTCCAAAGGCTGCATTATTGAAAATGCTCAAGGGACAACCTTCAGTTTTGTTTGTGAAACTGAATTATTCGGTCATCGCATATCTCAAACACGACGTCGAGATAAACAAAGACAGATAAGCAGTGATGCACTAGTAAAAGATCTCGCAGAACTCAAAGTAGGTCAACCTATTGTTCATCTCGATCATGGTATCGCACGCTATCAAGGCTTAGAAACCTTAGACACGGGCGGCTTAGTGGCTGAATACCTCAAGCTTGAATATGCGGGTGGCGACAAACTTTATGTCCCCGTTGCATCATTACATCTCATCAGTCGATACAGCGTTGGGCCAGATGAAGAAGCCAACCTCAATAAGTTAGGCAATGAAAGCTGGGCAAAAGCCAAGAAAAAAGCCATTGAAAAAATATGCGACGTTGCGGTTGAGCTACTTGATGTTTATGCCAGAAGACAAGCTAGACCAGGTGATGCTTGCCATATTGACCAAGAAGAATACGCTCAATTTTGTCATAGTTTCCCCTTCGAAGAAACCGTCGATCAAGAAACATCAATCAATGCGGTTATCACCGATATGAGTTCACCGATCGCCATGGACAGATTGGTGTGCGGTGATGTAGGCTTTGGTAAAACGGAAGTCGCTATGCGTGCGGCATTTGTTGCAGTTAATGATGGTAAACAGGTTGCAATCTTAGTCCCTACCACTCTATTAGCCCAACAACATTTTGAAAATTTCAAAGATAGATTTGCCGATTGGCCGGTGAAAATTGAGGTGATATCCCGCTTTAAAACAGCCAAAGAACAAAAAGGGATCATGGAAGAACTCACCTCGGGTAAAGTCGATATTGTGATTGGTACCCATAAATTGCTCCAATCGGATGCCAAATTTGAAAATCTTGGTTTATTGGTGATAGATGAAGAACATAGATTTGGTGTTCGCCAAAAAGAAAAAATTAAAGCATTAAGAGCCAATGTTGATATTCTCACATTAACCGCGACGCCGATCCCTAGAACCCTAAATATGGCCATGTCAGGCATGCGAGATTTATCGATTATTGCCACCCCACCGGCAAAACGTTTATCGGTTAAAACATTTATTAGAGAGTATGACGCTGCAGCTATCAGGGAAGCCCTATTACGTGAAATTTTACGTGGAGGACAGGTATACTTTCTGCATAATACCGTGGAAACGATCGAGAAACGCGCTGCTGAAATAAGTGAGTTGCTACCGGAAGCCCGTGTAACAACAGCTCATGGGCAAATGCGTGAGCGTGAGCTTGAAAAAGTTATGTCTGACTTTTATCATCATAAATTCAATGTATTAGTTTGCACCACTATTATAGAAACGGGTATTGATGTCCCCACGGCGAATACTATCGTCATTGAACGAGCCGACAAATTTGGTCTCGCCCAACTTCATCAACTCAGGGGACGTGTTGGACGTTCTCATCATCAAGCTTATGCTTATTTAATGACGCCACATCCAAAAAGCATGACTAAAGATGCAAGAAAGCGTCTCGAAGCGATTGGTGCATTAGAAGATCTCGGTGCAGGATTCATGTTAGCCACACAAGATTTAGAGATCCGTGGCGCAGGTGAACTCTTAGGCGATGAACAAAGTGGGCATATTTCAAAAATCGGTTTCACCCTCTACATGGAAATGTTGGAAGATGCCGTTAAATGCTTAAAAGAAGGAAAAGAGCCTTCCTTAAGTCAGATGTTAAGGCATCAATGCGAAATCGAACTGCGTATCCCTGCATTACTGCCTGAAGATTTTGTTCACGATGTCAATATTCGACTCTCTCTCTACAAAAGGATCGCCAATTGCGAAACAGAAACGGCACTCAATGAGCTCAAAGTAGAGTTAATAGACCGTTTCGGGCTGTTACCATCTTCAACCAAAAACCTAATGGAACTGACCCTCTATAAGCATCAAGCGACGGCATTAGGGATAAAGAAATTAGAAATGCATGCTAAAGGTGGCAGTGTGGAGTTCAATGATGATCACAAGGTCGATCCTGGCTTTATTATTGGTTTACTGCAAAACCAGCCACAAAACTATCGAATGGATGGCCCGAATAAGTTAAAATTCATTATTCCCACAGAATCTCATTCGGACAGACTGGCTCTGGTTAAATTGCTGTTGGGACAACTATCACAACATCGTCTTGGAGACTAATGTGTTACAGAAAATTTTATCCCTCCTAATAATAGGCATACTCTCGATAAACCAAGCTTATGCACAAAATGAGCGCTGGTTTGAAGTCGAGGTCTACTTATTTGAACGAGGTCACGGACATAATCAGGAACTCAGTCCTGAAAAAGTCACGATTCCAAACACTAAAAAAGCAGTCGACCTTATATCCCCGCTTTACAGTACCGATATTACAGGTGCAAGCTTAGGCTTAAAGGGATGTTCATCCAATGATTGGGCAATAAATGCTGACATGTGCGATCAGCAATTAGAATCAACCAAAGTCAGCCATTCCGTCGAGATCCCAGTCAATATAGCCTCTGCAACAAAGCAATATGGTCGTCCTAATGGGCCGCCAATTTTACTGTCGAGTGAACAAAATCAATTTAATGACATTATACGCAAATTGAGTAGAGAGCCGGGTAATAAAAGTTTACTTCATATGACTTGGCAACAATCGATGTTACCGCGGCATAAAGCTAAGCCTGTTAGACTCTATTCTGGACAAGATTTCTCCGATCGATTTGAAATGAATGGTCAGACAATACAAGCCCATCAATCGGAATTAGCGATACCAGAGTTCAACTTTTTAACTGCCAGCTACCCCGCTAACACTCACAAACCAGTCTGGAAAATAGACGGGATGATCAACATTTACCTTAATCATTTTCTGTATGTTGAAACCACTCTACACTTAAGAGAAGAAGGAAAAAAAGACCTTGATATTTCGCAAAATAATATTAATGGAATCATAGAAGAACACAGTAAAACCGTTCCATTTCTCTATGCTTTTCCATTGGCACAGAACCGTAGAGTCCGAAGTGACGAGATCCATTATTTTGATCACCCAAAGATGGGCATGATTTTGCAAATAAGAAAGATGGAACAACCGATAAATAGGACGAATAAAACCACTGTCAATGTATTGAATTAATCACTTTCTAAGGTAGAATCGAGAAGTCGAGGTAGATCTCATCCTCCTCATCTTCTTGAACATACACCTTATCGACTTGCGCTTGTGGTGAGCCTATACGGCACCACTCAATAAAATGGTCCACCGCTGACAATGCCCCTTGAGCTAAGATATTGACAGAACCATTGGCATCATTCATCACATAACCTGTAATACCGAGTTCAATGGCTTTGGATTGTGTAAAACGCCTAAAATAAACTCCCTGTACTTTGCCCTCAACATTGATTATCACTCGCTTCATACTAACCCCAACTCGCTTAGCATCTTCTATGAAGATAAACCAGTCCGTGTGATAGATCAAAAAAAACAGACACAGAAGACGCATAAAAGAGAAGAGCTGTTAGCGTAAACAGTCGAATTTTTCACTGGCTTGGCCGTATTTTTAATGGAGAATATATTCGTTTTAGGGATTTTACAATACTTGAATGATTGGCAATATCGACATATTCTTCAAGCCGAACTGATTTTCCGATCATAGAGTATTGGGGGTATAAATTAAGATTCATGTTTAATCAATGTCATGGCAAGTTCTCTTGCTTGTAACCACCGATCACTATTTTGCAGAGCCACTGCAACCTTTTCAACATCAGGTTTTAACCGCTGAGCTGGATATTCAGGTAATGCTGTAGGCCATGTTAGCTCATTAAGCACTTCACTTGCCCCTTTGGCATCATTGCAAATTAAAATCATGTTGCAGCCAGCATCAAGTGCAGCTTGCGCTCTCGCTTTATAATCACCCACACCACCAGCGCCTTTCATCCCCAAATCATCTGAGAATATAACCCCTTTAAAATCAAGTCTGCCTCTTAGGATATCTTGCAACCAAAATGAAGAAAAACCAGCAGGATTCGGGTCAAGTTTTGAATAAATCACGTGTGCTGGCATCACCCCCTGCAATTGACCTCTTTCAATCAAATATTGAAATGGCAACATATCTATATCAAATATCTCTGCAGCACTGCGTTCATCATAAGGCTGGGCTACATGAGAATCTGCGACCACACTTCCATGCCCCGGAAAATGTTTGCCCACCGATGCCATACCAGCTTGATGCATACCGTCAATAAAGCTCTCAGCAAGCTCAATCACTTCACTAGGCTCAGCACTAAATGCACGCTTGCCTATCACTTCACTCACTCGATTGAGATCAAGTACCGGCGCAAAACTCAAATCTATATCACATGCAAGTAGCTCTATGGCCATGAGAAACCCCAACTCAACAGCCCAGTTTTTTGCAAGACACATGTTACCAGCAGCACATGGAAGAATATCTCCCATTGCAGGGATACTGGTAAAACTATCTCTAAACCTTTGGACTCGTCCTCCCTCATGATCAACAGCAATGATAAGTTCCGATCGTACCGAACGAACAGACTCAATTAATGACATTAGTTGTGTACGATCAGAAAAATTACGACTGAATAATATCACCCCCCCTACCATAGGATGCTGTAATTGAAGTAATTCCTCTTCAGAAGCTTGCGTTGTAAGCAAATCAAGCATTAAATAACTCACATTTTCTCCTGTTATAAAATAAAATAATGAACTAAAGTGACTTATCTTTCATTAATCAAAAAAACATATATATAAACAACAATATAAAAACAAAAAGCATTAGAAATAACATTAGTTTATCTAATCTTAAAATATCAATTAAAAAAACTCATGATAAGCCATATTAAAAAGTGTGGGATAATTATCAATACAAAACCACAGTCTATCACGATCACCATACCATGGTTTTTTCCTTTTTATTGATTAATCTTGAAGAAAATTAACCTAGTATTAGAGAGTACAGACATAACAATTAAAACAAATAAGGTTTGAGACATGATTAGCGTATTTGACATGTTCAAAATAGGCATTGGCCCCTCAAGTTCACATACTGTAGGCCCAATGAAAGCCGGTAATATTTTTATTCAAGATCTTGAAAAATCAGGTCTGTTAAGCACAACTGATGAATTGCGTTCAGAATTATTTGGTTCATTAGGCCAAACAGGCAAAGGTCACGGCACGGGGAAAGCTGTGATCTTAGGTCTAATGGGTGAATCACCTGATACAGTAGATACTGATACCATCGATGAGATTTTAGACGCTGTACATCACAGCCAGCAACTCCTAATGGCAAGCGGTAAAAAAGTCATTTTTACACGAGAAGCGAGTATTACTTATCATAGACGAAAGAGTCTTCCCGCTCATGCCAATGCCATGACACTCTATGCCTATAGCCAAGGTGAATGCATATTCGAACGTACTTATTATTCAGTCGGTGGCGGCTTTATTTTAGATCAAGATGAAATACTAGCACGCGATGCATCGCCAGCTGCCCCGATAGAATCCGCTCCCTTTGATTTTAATAGTGCTGCACAGTTATTAGCACTGTGTACTGAAAATGGCTTAAGCATCTCTTCACTGATGATGGAGAATGAGCTTAGTGCAAGACCTGAAAGTGACATTAAACACCAATTATGGGCTATCTGGCAGACCATGAAAACCTGCATTGAACGTGGCTACCAAAAAGAAGGAATATTACCTGGCGGTCTAAAACTGAGACGCCGTGCTCCCGCCATGTACCGTCGTTTAAAAGCTGAAGGAAAAAACAGCGTCGACCCTTTAACGGCATTGGATTGGGTTGACCTATTTGCACTCTCCGTTAATGAGCAAAATGCTGCCGGTGATCGCGTGGTTACCGCACCAACAAACGGAGCTGCTGGGATCATTCCCGCAGTGCTCAGTTATTACGATATGTTTGTTCAAGAAGTGGATATGGAAGTCTGTTGCCGTTACCTATTAACTGCTGCCGCTATTGGCATTCTTTATAAGAAAAATGCCTCTATCTCTGGCGCAGAAGTGGGTTGCCAGGGTGAAGTTGGCGTTGCTTGCTCAATGGCTGCTGGTGCATTAACAGAAATAATGGGTGGAACGATTGAGCATGTTGAAAATGCTGCTGAAATTGGAATGGAACATAATTTGGGACTTACCTGTGATCCTGTCGGTGGGTTAGTACAAGTTCCCTGTATCGAACGTAATGCAATGGGTGCAGTAAAAGCGATTAACGCTTCAAGAATGTCATTGCATGGCGATGGAAATCACAAAGTATCATTGGATAAAGTCATTAAAACCATGATGGATACAGGTAAAGATATGCGTAGCAAGTATAAAGAAACCGCAAAAGGTGGTTTAGCCGTTAATATCGTAGAGTGCTAGCCTGACATTCTTATCCATAAAAAAACTCGTCAATATGACGAGTTTTTTTGGCTAATTTCGTTTTAACGTACCGGAAGTTTGATATTGGTGAACATATTTTCAATCAATTGTGGATCTCTTAGCCCTACCGCCTTTTCTACGACTTCTTTAGTCAGGTGCGGAGCAAAGTGTTCAATAAATTCATACATGTAAGTTCTTAAAAAATTACCCTTTCTAAAGCCTATTTTAGTCGTACTGTGTTCAAACAAATGACTTGCATCAATGGCAACAAGATCACTGTCCATATTTGGATCGATTGCCATCGAAGCGATAACCCCAACCCCAAGGCCTAATCTGACATACGTTTTTAACACATCGGCACTGGTAGCACTAAATACCACCCTTGGCTCTAGACCTGCACGATTAAATGATTTTTCAATCTCAGATTCACGATCAAAACCAAATACATAGGTGACTAATGGAAAACGGCCTAAATCTTCAATACTAATATGACTGCGAGACGCCAACGGATGATCTCGTGTGACCACAATTGAACGGTTCCAATGATAACAGGGCAACATGATCAGATCTGAATAAAGATGCATACCTTCAGTTGCAATAGCAAAGTCCGCCTCACCACGTGCAGCAAGTCCACTTATTTGCGAAGGAGTGCCTTGATGCATATGGAGGTTAACTTTAGGGTAACGATCAATAAAACTGCGAATAATGTTCGGTAATGCGTATCTTGCCTGCGTATCCGTCGTGGCTATATTTAACTCACCTTGATCGGGCTTGGTGTATTCTTCAGCTACTTTTTTAATGCTTTCAACTTTACCTAAAATATTATTGGCTATCTCTATTACCTGTTTTCCTGCAGGGGTGACATGTGTTAAATGCTTGCCACTACGACCAAAGATTTGGATACCTAACTCATCTTCAAGCATTCGAACCTGTTTACTTATTCCTGGTTGAGAAGTATAAAGGTTTTCAGCAGTAGCCGACACATTGAGGTTATGATTAACCACTTCGGCAATATATCTGAGTTGCTGCAGCTTCATCTTTTATCCTTCAATTTGACCTCAAATCAACGCTGATTTTATTAGGTCTATATGCTTAATTAACTATAAGAATAAGTTATAGTTCACGGTAAAAATTAAATCAATATGGAATATAACATAGAGTTCACGAGAATCACACGACATAAGCAAAATCCTAGACTAAGATAAGTATGCTAGACTATTGATTTATAGTAGCATTAAAGAATCGCTTATTTGATGGTAGGTCTATGATATTTACTTTGGTTCTGGTCCTTATTGGTGTCCTCTTATTTCTCGTTATCGGGATTAACGTCATTCAACAACAAAAAGAACGTGCGGAGGCTGAACGGAGAGTGGAGTTGGCAAGGCAACGAGCTATAATCGATGAAACAGAAGAGATCCTGTCTCAATCGAGCATGTTCCCTTGTTCATCACAAATTATTTTGGTGCTTTATAAGCGCGTAAGAGACGCGCTAAAAATTGCCAAAGGCATGGCAGGGACTCAAGTCGCCGATTATGAACGTCGTCTCAATGATATCAGCGGTCAAGTCACAAACATAAGCAACGGCACTCAAAATACGCCTCCTATCGAAGGATTTAGGCTTCCCGACAATGACAAACAGGTGTTAGCGTTAGTTCAGGTCCTCAAAAAACTAAAAGCCATACTACGATCTGAACATAATAAAGGCAAAGTCAGCATGGGTATCTTCAGCGAAGAAGAGGGCAGAATAGACAGTCTCCAATTACGTATCAATGTAGAGTCAATGCTTTCAAGAGCAAAAATGTCCTGCGCAACTAAACAATACGGCACAGCAAAGCAAATGGTAACCAAAGCCCTTTCAACGCTTCAGGCCATTAAAGCACAAACACCAAATGACCCTTTTATTGGCCGTAAAGTCGATGAAGCAAAAGCATTGTTAGAAGAGATCAGTGGCGCGCAAAAAGAATCAGCTCCTGTTGTACAACAAGATAAAGAAGAAAAAGATATTGATGTTCTATTTCAACAAAAAAAGAAATGGTAATGGAAGCTTAATAAATATAAAGCCAGTCAAACGACTGGCTTTTTTGCTCTAATCCCAAAGTCTCTCAAGATAATGTAGAATGTATCAAAAAGTACTAAGCTTTTTTATTATCAAGCTTAGTACTCATACAAACACGTACCTCTGACTTTACTCTTTATCTTTCGCTTTAGACTTCACTTTTTTCTTAGATTCTGTCACCCACTTGCCATCAATGTACTTGGATGTCCAACCACTCGCTTTGCCGTCAACATCAGTGGCTACATATTGTTCTTTCGTTTTTCGACTAAAACGTACCGTGGCTTTATTACCGTCATTGTCTTCAACTGGTGCATCTGCTAAATAAGCATATTTAGGCCAGAGTAACGCTCGATATGTGACAAGCTCTTCAACTAAAGGGGCACGTGTTTCACGTGATTTAGGAAAAGTACTTGCAGCCATAAAGATCCCCGCTGCGCCATCCCTAAGTACAAAGTAACCATCAGATTTAGTACACTTGAGATCAGGAAGATGTATAGGATCTTCTTTTGGTGGTGCAGCTTCACCGCTTTTTAACAGCTTACGCGTATTTTTACATTCAGAATTAGTACAACCAAAATACTTACCGAATCGACCATTTTTCAGTTCCATATCATGACTGCAACGATCACATTCAATGATGGGTCCTTCATAGCCCTTAATCTTAAACTGTCCTAACTCAACTTCATATCCATCACAAATAGGATTGTTACCACAAACATGAAGCTTACGTGTCTCATCGATTAGGTAGCTGTCCATTGCTGTACCGCACACGCCACAACGATGTTTAGCACGTAATGCATCTGTTTCTGCATCTTCACTATTCTCACTAACCGCTTCTTCGCCTGAGGTTAGGTTCATTGTTGTTTTGCAGCGCTCTTTTGGCGGTAACGCATAGCCTGAACACCCAAGGAACACGCCTGTTGTTCCAGTACGGATCCCCATCGGCCTTGCACACGTTGGACACTCAATATCGGTTAACACCATTTCGTTAGGCCGCATGCCTCCCTCTTCAGGTGCTAACTCAGCTTGATCAAGTTGCTTGGTCAGATCTTGATAAAAGCCATCAAGTACTTTTTTCCACTCAAGCTCACCTTTAGCAACATCATCTAGGGTTTGCTCCATGCTCGCAGTAAAGTCATAGCTCATCAATTCTTTAAAACTACCAACTAAACTTTCACTGACGATTTCTCCCATCTTTTCAGCATAAAAACGACGGTTTTCAACCTTCACATAACCACGGTCTTGAATGGTCGAAATAATTGTTGCATAAGTTGATGGACGGCCAATCCCCCGCTTTTCAAGCTCTTTAACTAAAGAGGCTTCACTGTATCTTGCTGGTGGCTTGGTAAAGTGCTGCTTATGCAACAACTCTTCTAAAGAAAGCACATCACCTTTAGCCACCACTGGCAAGGTACTTTCTTCTTCATTTTTCTTTTTAACTGCAGTTTGAACTCGCGTCCAACCATCAAAACGTAATGTCCGACCCGTTGCTTTAAGCTCATATTCACCCGCTTTCACTGAAAGACGGGTCGCATCATATTTGGCTGGGGTCATTTGGCAAGAAACAAACTGACGCCAAATTAATTCATACAGACGCTGTGCGTCTCGCTCCATGTCTTTCATGCTGGCTGCATGGACAGAAACATCTGAAGGACGAATCGCTTCGTGAGCCTCTTGAGCTCCCTCTTTACTGCCATAACGAATAGGTGCATCAGGAAGATACTTATCACCAAATTCTTTGCTGATCATCTCACGAACATTGTCTACCGCTTCTTGACTCAAGTTAGTTGAGTCCGTACGCATATAGGTAATATGACCCGCTTCATATAAACGTTGAGCCATCATCATCGTTTTCTTAACACCAAAGCCCAATCTGGTACTGCCAGCCTGCTGCAACGTAGAGGTGATATAAGGCGCTGAAGGTTTACTCGACGTGGCTTTATCTTCACGAGCAGCAACCACAAAACTTGACTGCGATAATGCTGTCACAGCAGTTTGAGCTTGCAACTCGTTAACAGGATTAAATGCTTTATCTTGGAATTTAACCACTTCCATTTTAAGCACATCGTTAGTCAGTGTATTTAAGTTTGCATATATATCCCAAAATTCCTCTGGTACAAACGCCTTAATCTCACCTTCTTTTTCGACCACTAAACGGGTCGCGACAGACTGCACTCTGCCAGCTGAAAGCCCCCTTGCTACTTTTTTCCAAAGCAGAGGGGAAACCATAAAACCAACAACACGATCAAGAAAACGGCGCGCTTGCTGTGCGTTGACCATATTGGTATCTAGCGTTGCAGGTTGACTAAATGCATCCTGAATAGCTGATTTAGTGATTTCATTAAAAACAACTCGTTGATAACGAGATCTATCCCCACCAATCACTTCTTGGAGATGCCAAGCAATGGCCTCTCCCTCTCTATCCAAATCGGTTGCGAGAAAAATATGATCGGCGCTTTCAGCTAAAGTCTGCAGCTCCTTAACCACTTTCTCTTTACCCGGCAGTGTCTGGTACTTAGCTTTCCAGCCATTATCAGGGTCGACACCCATTCGAGTAACCAGCGCTTGTTTCGCTCTTTTACTCTTATAAACTGCTTTGTCTTCAGGAGACATCTTCCTCACTTCAGCTGGCGTTTTTGTCGCCACATTCGCTTCTGCAGTGGATGATGTTGGTAGGTCACGAATATGACCCACACTCGATTTCACGATGTAATCTTTGCCGAGATATTTATTAATAGTCTTGGCTTTGGCCGGTGATTCGACAATAACTAGCGATTTACCCATAGAATGATTTGCGCCAAAAAGTCTCAAAAAATTGGAAATTGGCTCCATATATAGAGTGTTGTCTCGATAGTTTCAAGTTAATCCCTCTTTTATTTGTATCGTTAAGTCAATTTTTAATCATACATAGATAAAATGTAAAATATTTTTTTGCTTATTTAAAAACTATTATTTCATTATTAGTCATCTAGCAAGGTTTTTTTGTGAATTTCGATGCAAAAATCAAAAATTCAGTATTTAGCTGCAACTTGTTTACCACAAAACCTCACGTATACTGACGCCAAATGAAGCAAATCTTGCAGACTGTACCAGCTAAGTATCAGTTATAAAATCATAACATGACACGTTAAATCACATTTTACATCGTCTAAATAATAGACTGATGCTAAGCGTGTTGAGGATCAGCTAAACAACTCAACAGATTAACGCTATATAAAATGGGTTCTTTAACGCCAATTTTATTCAACAAAACCCCTATTGCTGCCTACAAGGATAATAAATGAAGCATTTTGAAGCGAACTTTGACGGACTCGTTGGACCCACCCATAACTATGCAGGCCTTTCTTTTGGCAATGTTGCTTCTTGCAGTAATGCTGCAGCGGTATCAGATCCCAAGGCCGCCGCGAAACAAGGACTAAAAAAAGCCAAAGCCTTAGCTGACATGGGCATGGCTCAAGGTATATTAGCCCCTCAAGAGCGCCCAGACATTCATACACTGCGCCGAATTGGTTTTTCGGGTACTGATGCTGAAATATTAAATAAAGCCGCTAAACAGGCTCCTGCACTCTTACGAGCATGTTGCAGTGCATCAAGCATGTGGACAGCCAACGCTGCGACGGTTTCTCCTAGTGCAGATACCCAAGATGGTAAACTGCATTTTACGCCAGCCAACTTGGTCGATAAATTACATCGCAGTATTGAGCCAACAACAACCGGTAACATTTTAGCAGCGACGTTTAATAATCCACGTTATTTTCATCATCACCAACATCTACCAGAACATGCCAGCTTCGGTGATGAAGGCGCAGCGAACCATACTCGTCTATGTGAAAACTACGCCAATGCTGGAGTTGAATTATTTGTTTATGGCCAAGAAGCCACAAATCCGAATGCCCCTAAGCCCAAAAAATACCCAGCGAGACAAACACTAGAAGCATCGCAGGCCATCGCCCGCTTACATGGATTAAGTGAAGAAAATACGGTGTATATCTCACAAAACCCTGATGTCATTGACCAAGGTGTATTTCACAATGATGTCATCGCTGTAGGTAACCAAAATGTACTTTTCTACCACCAACAAGCATTTTTAGACACTAAAAATAAGCTCGATGAAATAAAACGTAAGTTTGGCCATTCAGACGTTCATTTTATCGAAGTCCCGACTGCGAAAGTCAGTATCGAAGACGCAGTCAATAGCTATTTGTTTAATACTCAAATAATCACTCTCCCCTCTGGAGAGATGGCGATCATAGCCCCCACGCATTGCCAAGAAAATCCCGCTGTTTTTTCTTATCTGAATGAATTAGTCGAGTTAAATACGCCAATTAAGCAGGTTAATTACTTTGATGTTAAACAAAGCATGCAAAATGGCGGCGGGCCAGCTTGCCTTCGCTTACGTGTGGCCATGAATGATAGCGAACTTGCAGCCGTTAACCAACATACTCTGATGAATGACGGATTATTCACGCGTTTAAACATCTGGATAGATAAGCATTACCGTGACCGTTTAAGTGTCGATGATTTAGCTGATCCTCAAATGCTTATTCAGTCTCGCTGTGCATTGGATGAGCTCACACAGATAATGAAACTTGGCAGTATATATCAATTTCAAAAATAATTGATTTTTGATACATTACGACTTAATTTAACGCATAAAAGCCACTTCTATATTGGCTTTTATGCACCCAAGCGAGATGTATTTTTTACTACATATTAACATCTATTGTTGCCACCCTTGAAACCACACCACTTGGTGTAGTGACGTTTATGGTCAATACACCATCTTCAGGATCATTGGGCCCTTTTATTGAGATGGTTTCACAGCGGGCACCATTAAAATTGGAATCTGGCCAAATAATCGGGTTCGTCGTTGCCACACTGCCAACCGAAGTCACTGCACTAATTTCACTCCCTGATGGCATTTGTTGATTATGTCGATCTGATATACACAGATAAACAGAGCCAATTGATTTTACACCTAAATCTATTATGGTATCTCCATTATCCACTCCGCTGTCGGTCACAATGGGCTGTGACGCATAAGCAGTACTGCCGGACATGATTAACACAAGATTGCGCCTAACATAAGTACTGGTACTCTGTGCAGTAAAAGACGCACATCCAGCATGGGCTGGATCAGAGCACAACACCCCATTATACAAGGTATCTTTAAGATCAAAATTACCATCAAAGTCAAAGTCAATTAACTCTTCAAGTAAGCCACCTGTTTCACCTCCACCCTGCTGAGGATTAAATACGTTATCTTCATTAAAATCTTCAAATGGCTCATTTAGATCAAAGTCTTCACCTGCTATGTTTGTTCCTAAAAATGCAGTGCGCTCAGCAGCATCAAAGCGACCATTACCATTGCTATCGGCAAAAGACTCTTCCCCTATCGCTGTCGCGGTCACTGTAACTCTACCTCCCATTGGCTGACCAAGGTAATAAGCAGAACGTACATCCCAGTAAACACGCCCTTGTGCATCGGCAGCTAACGGCTGTACTGTTGCTCCTGTTGGTCGTGGGGCTTTACTCTGCCAATCAACGGTGCAATCACCATCGGTCGTAACACACGAATCGACAATATCGCCACCTTCTGTCCTGAAAGTCACCGATGTACCATCAGACACACGATTATTAAACGCATCTGAGAGTTTAGCTGTTATCTGTACTAGTGTACCTTCAACACCCCACCCTTCTGGATTATAGTTTGAACTTGAGAGTGAGAAACTATCTTGATCAGGGATCCCCGTCGTCACAACCAACTCACTCGACTGACTCGAAATAACAGGGATTGATCCATTAATCGTTCCCGTCACCCGTACCACAGTTGCAACAGTACCTGAACCAACCACTGTTTGGGCAAAACCTTGAGCATTGGTGGCCGCTGACACAGGATCAATATTAATTCCCCCCACATTCGTGTTGATGCTAAAGTCAACCAACTGGTTACTCACTGGTAAACCATTAGTATCTAAAACCTTAAAAATCACCGTAGATGACTCTGATAAACCAGTCCCTAATATGCCAATTTTTTGTGGTGTTGCAGATTCAAAAACGATACTGCCAATATTGGCAGGAAGGATATTAATACTTGTCATCGCCGATAAATTTAACCCTCCGGCATTGGCAGTAACATTAATTTGGTCATCTCCACTACAGCCTTGTGCTAAATACGAACTTGAAGCCTCACCATTTACAGCAGTTACTGGTGTACTTAAAATAGCAAGTGGGCTTGTAAATGAGGCACAAGTTGATGCAAAGTTCACTTCAACAGGCTGAGTAAAAGGCACTCCTTGATCATCTTGAATTAACACAGAGACAATCGCAGTACCGCCTGCAGATAATTGGTTCGTAGAAACCGTTGCAACACCGTCAGAAAAAGGGCTACCACTGCCCATCAAAACATTAGTGGCCCCAACCACCACAATCGCTTCACCTATCTCTCCAGAATCTAAGGTCGCCACCGCCTTACCTGCACCTAAGTCGGTTCCTGCATAAATATCAACAATGGCCACTCCATTGACCGTCACAGCAGCATCGACGGGGATCTCCCCCTTTGCAGAGGTAAATGTCACGATTGAAGGCTTATTCAACCCGCTAACCGTCGCCACTAATTTACCTGAACTGGTCGTTGAAATAGAATCAATGACAATCCCATCCGCATCCGTCAGGCTTAACACAACTTGGGCTTCTCCAACTTCGCCGCCATCACCCGCCATATTAAACCCGACCGTTTCTACCGTCCCAGTAAAACCATCAACTTCTGCCGTCACACTCCCAGCGCCAGGTACATTAGAGGTAACAAGTTCTATTTGCGCTTGCCCCTCCGCATTGGTTAATGATGTACCCGTCCCAGGATTAAAAGAGCCTAATGTGCCATTACTTAACGTAAATGTGACTAGCGTATCAACCATCATTCCCGTTTTTGAATTAACAACGGTTGCAGTGACCATTGCCGGAGTGGCTGCGTTGATATCTGAATTAGAGATCGTCATTGAAATAGAGACTGTTCCACCATCAGGATTTGGATCCGTAGGATCAGTAATTGATCCTCCTCCACTGCAACCAACCATAAAAAAAGACAAAATGAAGCCGATAAAAACATGATAAACGGTCTGCATGCCAGACTCCCAGTTACTTAAAATGTAGTTTTAATTAATACACTTATTACTTATAGGACAGTATTGATTAACTTTCCTGCAACACGATAAAAACTATTAGAACTAATCAAAAAAGAATACCCTGGAAGTTTAACTTTCATCCCGTATCCTCACTGAAGTTTGCGTGCTAGTCTTAATAGGCAAATTGAAAAGATAATAATTATACAGGAATCACCATGGCACTAACGCAATCAAGAAAGCTCGGTCTCACGAGTAAAATACTCATTGGTATGGGTACTGGGGTAATATTAGGGTTAATTTTAAGAAATTCATTTCCAGATAGTCACTTTATAAACGAATACATCACCGGAGGTGTTTTACACGTTCTTGGGACGATTTTCGTCTCAGGCCTAAAGATGCTCGTGGTCCCCTTAGTATTTATCTCTCTCGTGTGCGGAACTTGTTCACTCAGTGATCCTGCAAAATTAGGCAGATTAGGAGGAAAAACGATCGCTTTTTACCTCTTTACTACCGCTATTGCTATCACAGTCGCTATCGCTGTGGCAATTATGGTTCATCCAGGTAATGCCTCGTTAGTCAGCGAAGGGTTAATTTTTAATGCTAAAGAAGCCCCCAGTTTATCTGAAGTATTAATTAATATCGTGCCAACCAACCCTATGCACGCGATGAGCGAAGGTAACATGCTTCAAATCATCTTGTTTGCTGTCATTTTTGGTTTTGCTATCTCACATATTGGTGAGCGAGGAAAACGTGTTGCTGCGCTGTTTAGCGACCTTAATGAAGTGATTATGCGCGTAGTGACACTCATTATGCAGTTAGCTCCTTACGGTGTATTTGCACTAATGGCAAAATTAGCGCTCACCCTGGGCATGGAAACCTTCGGCAGTGTCGTCAAATATTTCCTCGTCGTCTTAGGTGTATTGTTGATCCATGGCTTTGTTGTCTACCCCTCTCTACTCAAAATGTTCACCGGGCTTAATCCCTTTATCTTTATCCGCAAGATGAGAGATGTGCAACTGTTCGCATTCAGTACAGCAAGTTCAAATGCCACGCTACCAGTCACAATTGAAGCGGCTGAGCATAGACTAGGCGTAGACAATAAAGTGGCTTCATTCACATTGCCTCTGGGTGCGACAATTAATATGGATGGCACCGCGATCATGCAAGGCGTTGCCACGGTATTCATTGCCCAAGTTTACGGTGTTGATCTGACCATTACCGATTATGCTATGGTCGTGGTAACAGCGACATTAGCCTCGATAGGCACAGCTGGAGTGCCTGGTGTCGGTCTTATTATGCTCGCCATGGTGCTGAATCAGGTCGGTTTACCTGTTGAGGGTATCGCACTGATCATTGGTGTCGATAGATTATTAGACATGGTAAGAACAGCGGTCAATGTCACAGGCGATACCGTCGCAACAGTCATTATTGCTAAATCAGAAAATGAATTTAATGAAACCGTGTATAACAATACTCAAGCAGGAAAAACAGCGGGTAGTTTTAACGAGCAGTTACACGCGAAATAAACCACTGAAACAGGCTTCATTTTGACAAATAAAAAGCGTCCTATTTTAGGACGCTTTTTATATCACTCTAGGTCAATATAGAAAATCACCTTTCCCAGTACGCCTCTTCTAAACTGTCTTCACGTTCTGGCAGCCCTCTGGATAAACGCGGACTATGCTGAACTAAGACCTCATAAGCAACTCGATTTGCATATTTGCATATTTGAGAAAATGAAGAGTAACATAACCCATCCCGCTTATGTTTACTTGACTCAGGTACATTGACCTTATGAAAGGTGTTTGACGCAAGATCGTGCAATAATGCAGCCAAAGCGCCATCGCCAGCACCATTAGTATTACGTATTTTCTCTGGTCCTCCCATGTAAGGAGGAATATGCGCGTAAACTTTAAGCGGTGTATCACATGCTAATTTTAGTTTAGGTCGAGAGAACTCATAACGATTAAACTCAGGGATCACACCAGACAATAAAGTGTGGCTAGTTGTTCGTTTTTCAGCGTCTTCTGCGTAGCCTGCCATATACAAACCTAAAGGACCCGCAGTGGTCAGAACTAAATCACATAACTCAAGCGCCGCTTCACTAGCCTGAAGAGGGTCTTTAAAGCCTGTTAATGCTTCACCTTCATCCTCATTCATTGCAACAATAGCGACATTATCTTTAATAAACTGTTTCCACCACTGCGGATCGCTTTCAATTAAAAACCGAGTGCCTAGCGTTAATACCACTGGAACATCTGCAGCTTTAGCATACTCAATCGCTGTTAATGCAGCTGCAGTGATTTGATCTCCGCCACATGCTCTCATCAAATAAGCTGTCAACACTAGCGCAGAAGCTCCTTGAACAAGCTCTTTATTAATAAACTCTGGGCTTAATTTATCCATTGATCCTTTGCTGATAGCAAAGGTGCGCTCGCCACATTCAGATATCAGCGTAAAACAGCGTCCTATTGGCCCTTCTACCGGTTGTAAATAATTGAGATCCACTTTAGATGAGGTATTACAAAGGTAGCGGTAAGCATAACTGCCCACTTCGATATTATTGCTCATCACACCAAACAATACCGATCTATCATCGGCCAAAATAGAGTAATTATGCACGGTATTACCGATCGTACCACCAGCAAACTCATCACTGATCAACTGCTTGTTTCTTAACTCTGCATACAAAGCATGCGCAGTTTCATCATCGATTAACGTTGAATTACCTATCGGTAATTGATACCGACTTAACAATTCATGACCGACTTTCGCTTCAATATCAACCAGTGTTTGATCAATACCTGTAACATATGTTGAGAATCGCTCTGGCTGCTGAGTTATTTCTGCTAACAGTGGATCACGATACTGCACCGGGAAGTAATGCTTTGATTTTCGTTGACCTGGAAACTTCATTTAATATTCTCGTTGAATGCTAGCTTTATTCCCCAAATCAACAGAAATGTACCCACTCGCGACATAGCAATAACTCGAAAGTGAACATGTCTCAATAACTTGGATTGAATATGTCATCAATGTGTATATTCGCTCTTATGAGCAAATATAAATCGGCGGCAGATATTAACACAAACAGCAACATTCACCAGCCAGAAATGCTAATTTTTTAAAAAAACCATGCTTGTTTTGATGACGATAAAACAAGCAAAAATCACGTCATTTCATTATCATAATTTTCATAAAAAAACCCACCTAAGTGGGTTTGAAAGCAAGTCACGTTCGATGCAATAGCATCTTAACAGCATAATAAATTAACGTAACGCAACCACAATTTCGTCACTCACTGCAGCAACACTTTGGGTGCCATCAAACTTACTGTATGTCACCTGACCGCTAGCAGCAACCTTGCCATAATACTCAACTAATGGTTTAGTCTGCTCATGGTATATGTCCAAACGTTTACGAACTGTGCTCTCTTCGTCATCAGGACGGATAGCAAGATCTTCACCAGTGACATCATCTTTGCCTTCAACCTTAGGTTGATTAAACACAATATGGTAAACACGACCGGAGCCAGGGTGAACACGGCGCCCACTCATGCGTTTAACGATCTCTTCATCCGGCACATCAATTTCTACAACATGATCGATAGTAATACCACCAGCCGCCATAGCATCGGCTTGAGGAATGGTACGAGGAAAACCATCAAGTAAAAAACCTTTCTCACAATCAGCTTGGCCTACACGTTCTTTCACTAAGCCAATAATCAATTCATCAGACACCAATTGCCCAGCATCCATCACTTTTTGAGCTTCTAAGCCAAGCGGTGTTCCAGCTTTAACTGCTGCACGTAACATATCACCTGTGGATATTTGTGGAATACCGTATTTGTCCATGATGAACTGTGCCTGAGTACCTTTACCGGCACCTGGGGCACCTAATAACATGATGCGCATCTCGATTGTCCTTTTATGTCACTTAGATTTCATTGGGCCGCGATCTTCGCACACTTAACCACTATTTTGAAGGGGTCCGCATGGGTTTTAAAGCGGATAATCATCAAACTGTAGCCTTAATATAAAAGGCTATACAGCTTACGACGATATTGGTTAGCAAGCGAGCTACCTTGACCTAACGCGGTAAGTATCTCTAAAAATAGTTGTTTAACATCACCATTTTCTGCATTTATATCTTTTGATAAAGGCGTAAATAATATCGATAATGCCTCTTCATTTCTCTTCGCTTGATGTAATGCTTTAACCAATAAAAGCATATTAGGCATATTATCAGGTTCATTCTCGACAGCCTGTTGCAGCTGCCTAATCTCAGGACTATCGGCCGCATCTAAGGCTAACGCAAGTTTCGCCTTCAAAGTCTGATAATAGCTGTCTTGATAAGCTAGGCCGACACACGCTAGCAACTCTGCAGCGGCGTCGAAATCTCCAAGTAACAGATGCGCGTCAGCATAAACTAAAGCCACTTCTTCATTAGGCGATTCTGTGTAAGCTTGCTTCAATAATACTAAAGCTGATTCGGCATCTTGTAGCGCCAATAAGGTTTTGGCTTCATTTAATTGTATTTGCCAGTGTGCAGGAAGGTGCTTATCCAACATCATGGATATTTGCATCTCCTCTTGTAAACCAGCAAAACCATCAATCGGTTTACCTTCACTTAATACTAACGTGGTTGGAATACTTTGAATTTGAAAATAGTTCGCGATCTCTATTTCTTTGTCACAATCAACTTTGGCTAATACAAAACGACCACTTTGTTTATGTGCTATCGCAGTCAAGGTTTGATATAAAGCAACACTTTCAGGATTTTGTTGCGACCAAAAAGCTAAGACAACAACTTGCTTCATTGATGCATCAACCACATCTTGAATATTATCTTTAGTCAGTTCCAAAATAGGTTCCATAACAATCCTAAATTAACAAAAAAAAGAGGCTGGCTCTTAATACAACAAGCCATGCCTCAGATTTATTCAGTTAAAAGCTTACGTTAACTGGGCTAAAAGCATTTGATTCATCAGCTTAATGAATGCTGACGGATCCGATAAACTGCCTTTTTCTGAAAGTTGAGCCTGCTGAAGAAGTAGCTCACTCCACTGAGCAAATAGCTCTTCGTCTTGTTCATCATTGAGACGTGCAACAAGCGGATGTTCAGGGTTTATCTCAAAAACGGGCTTACTTTCTGGCACAGATTGACCCGCAGCTTCCATCAGCTTAATCATCTGTGTTGACATATCACCATCACCGGCAACAACACATGCTGGCGTATCGGTAAGGCGAGTGGTCACTTTAACCACTGACACTTTATCACACAGCACATCTTTAACGCGCTTAACTAAGCCTTCAGATTCAGTCTCTAGCTTTTCTTGCGCTTCCTTTTCACTTGCATCTTCAAGCGATCCTAATGCTAAATCACCACGCGTTGCTGAATGCAGTTGTTTTCCATCAAACTCAGTTAAATGATTAATTAACCACTCATCAATTCGCTCTGACATCAGTAAAACTTCGATGCCTTTCTTACGCAACAACTCCAAGTGCGGGCTGTTTGCCGCAGCTTCATGGCTATCAGCAACGATATAGTAAATCTTGCTCTGACCTTCTTGCATACGGCTGATATAATCTGCAAGTGACACCGTTGGAGAAGCATCCTCATTATGAGTAGAGGCGAAACGTAGTAAACCTGCAATGCGCTCTTTGTTAGCAAAATCCTCAGCGGGTCCTTCTTTTAACACTTGACCAAATTCAGTCCAAAATGATTGATATTTTTCTACATCATTTTTGGCTAATTTCTCAAGCATGCCTAATACACGTTTAGTCACAGCGGTGCGAAGCGCAGTGGTGACTTTATTGTCTTGTAAAATCTCACGAGACACGTTTAACGGAAGGTCATTGGAATCAATCAAACCTTGTACAAAACGTAAATAGCTAGGCATAAACTGCTCAGCATCATCCATCACAAATACACGCTGTACAAACAGTTTTAGTCCATGTTTATGATCTCGATTCCACATATCCCATGGTGCTTTAGAAGGTATATACAGTAAGCTTGTATACTCTTGTTTACCTTCAACACGATTATGACTCCACAACAGTGGCTCCGTAAAATCATGTGAAATATGCTTGTAAAACGCTTCATACTCCTCTTTAGAGACATCACTCTTGTTACGAGTCCATAACGCAGTAGCCTTGTTCATTGGCTTCCACTGACCTTCTACCGCTTCTACCGCTTCTTGCTCATCGGTTGCTTCAACAGCTGGTGTACCCGCTTCAAGCATTTCAACAGGCACAGAGATATGATCAGAGTATTTAGTAATGATTGAACGTAAACGGAAGTCATCGGCAAATTCCTTCTCTTCTTCACGTAAATGAAGCACGATTTCAGTGCCGCGATCATGCTTCACTATATTTTCAACCGTAAAATCACCTTCGCCAGCTGATTCCCACTGAACGCCCTCTTCACTACTGCAACCAGCAGCACGAGTGCGAACTGTGACTCGTTCAGCAACGATAAATGAAGAGTAGAAACCGACACCAAATTGACCAATTAACTGTGAATCTCTTGATTCATCACCAGAAAGGTTTTTGAAAAAATCAGCGGTACCAGATTTAGCAATCGTGCCTAAGTGTTCGATAACACTGTCGCGACTCATGCCAATACCGTTATCTTCTATCGTCACAGTCCCTTTTTCTTTATCAGCACTAATACGAACTCTCAGCTCGCCATCACCCTCATAAAGCGCATCGTTAGTCAACGCTTCGTAACGAAGCTTATCCGCAGCATCGGCAGCGTTAGACACCAATTCACGCAAAAAAATCTCTTTATTTGAATACAAAGAGTGGATCATCAAGTGTAATAGTTGCTTGACTTCAGTTTGAAAGCCATGGGTTTCTTGTTGAGACATGGATTGTTCCTTTATCTATATTCACGAAAGCTATTTCATTATGCAATTAGAGATGGGGCTAAAATTTAGCTTTTCAAGGGAAAAAAACATTGAATCATTTAAATGAATAAAAAAAAACCAGGTTCTAAGGTATAGATCCTGGTTTTTTATTATTTAAGACAATAACATGAGTAGCATGCTATTAGACGGATCTCATTTACAGGGGCAAACGCCCATTAAAAGAAAGGGCTAATGTGGTGCTATCGACATATTCAAGTTCGCCACCAACAGGCACGCCATGGGCTATCCTACTGACCGACACTTGATAGCCTTTGCCCATATCTGCAATAAAATGCGCTGTTGCATCTCCTTCAACAGTAGGATTAGTCGCCAGAATCAGCTCTGATATCTCACCAGAAGCCAAATGTGTTTCAAGTAATGACAAACCAAGCTCATCAGGCCCGACACCATCAAGAGGAGAAAGATGGCCTAACAACACAAAGTATCGTCCAGAGAAATGCCCACCGGCCTCAATCGCAAGCACATCAGCAGGTGTTTCAACAACGCAAATAATGTCAGAGTTGCCCCGTTTATGACTGGCACAAATAGGGCAAAGATTTTCTTCCGTAAAAGTACGACAAGCTTGACAATGGCCCACATTACTCATGGCATTGGTTAGCGCTGAAGCCAAAGATTGCCCTTCCTTACGATCACGTTCCAAAAGCTGAAACGCCATACGCTGGGCAGATTTAGGCCCGACACCTGGCAAGCACTTCAATGACTCAATAAGTTCATCAACAAGAGGGCTAAATTTCATTTATTTCTCTGATTAAAAAGGCATTTTCATACCAGGTGGTAATTGCATTCCACCGGTGACTTCAGCCATTCTATCTTTTTGATTATCTTCAACACGACGAGCTGCATCGTTACACGCTGCAGCAATAAGATCTTCAAGCATTTCTTTGTCATCGGTTAACAAACTTGGATCGATATCCACTTTACGGACACTGTGTGAACCTGTCATGGTCACTTTTACAAGACCGGCACCGGCTTCGCCAGTCACTTCCATTCGTGCTATCTCTTCCTGCACTTTAGCCATTTTATCTTGCATCATCTGGGCCTGTTTCATCAAGTTACCCATACCGCCTTTTCCAAACATAGTTATATCTCTTCAATTAAGGGGCTAATAAAGTTGGCTCATCTTACTTAAAAAATAGTGATAATCAATCAAAGCCGTATAAAATTATGACTCAGAGAGCGTCGTAAAGTTCGACTTATCGATCAGTTCAATACTATTTCCTTTTAAACTCAATCGCTCAGGGCTATAACTTACACTGTCTGTTTCGAGCTCCGCACCCATTTCTGCCACCAACCATTGAACGTGCGTGTCACTCATTAATTCATGATGAGCCTGAGATAATAATTCTTTATGAAAGCGTTGCCGTATCTCTAACGGTGTTTCACGCATAGCATCAACACCAACTGACACACTAACATGAACGTCTTTATCTAATGCTCTGACTAACGCATCGGTTAACTGTATAACGGCAATATCTGCAGCTAAATGCTTTTGATTTGGCTTTAATAAAAGTGCAAGAGGATCAACAAAGTCATAGCAAACAGAATTGACCGCCAATTGACGTACTCGACCACCAACGTCAAGCGCCGACATTAATCGGTACCATTTTAAATCAACATCATTACCCGTTATCAAGCCATCATCAGGTGATGCAATATGAGGTTGCACTGCCTGTAATGTTGATTGTGCAAGCTCCTCATGGTTTTTAGGCTTAACACTGTTGTCCTCACCCACCTGAATCGACTCAAGCAACTTAGTAGGCTTATCTACCAAAGGAGCGGGTATTTCAGGCTCTTCCCAAGGTGGTCTATCCTCACACGTTAACAAGCTAGATTTAAGCTCTATTGCGGAGATGTCATCTGTTATATTTAGGTGCTCAGTGGCCCCATTATCATCACTTGGAAAAGTGATGATGGATGGAGGCGGTGTCGGTGAGACACACTCTTTTCGTTCAAGTTCATACTTTTTTCCACCACTCTCCTTAGGCTCTTCAGCACTGAGTTGAGTGAGTAAAGTCTCTCTCGCTGCTAAAACAGCATCAAGTATATCATCTTGTTCAGGTGCATTTATCGCTGCAGGAATCGCATCAGCTTCATCTATTTGTGGAGGGGGTAAATTTGATGAATCGACGTCATGAATAGGTAATTCAGATGACTGTTCGCCCGCCTCTACCTCGGGTAATGTGAGGTATTCACTTTGACTATCAAACTGCGTGACTTGTGTTTGATAGTGTTCATCAGGTAAGCTATTATTCTCTGGCGGAGCCGCTTCATTCGTCGCATGTTCATGCTCAATAGCGGGTTGATTTTTATCCGCAACGGTATCGACCTCATGCTCATCCAAGATCAACTCACTTGTAAGACCAGCATCATTGGTAACCGTTAACCCTTCTTGCACCATTCCCTGACTGGCTGCTTGGCTTACTATCAATGCTTGCTCACTGTGTAAACGATTAAGTTCCGAGTCCTCATCGTTTGAATTAACAATACTGGTATCATTAATGTGTGCTGGGACAGGTTGCTCGACAACCCAACGCTTAATCGGCACTTCTGGTACAAATGAGACGGCTCTTAGCAGTGCCATCTGCAAACCTGACTTAGGATCGGGGGCATAAGGTAAATCTTTACGCCCAGTAAGCAGTAACTGATAATAAAGTTGTACTTGTTCTGGCGTTAACTCCACCGCAAACGAGGTAATTTGTTCTCGATAGACAGACAATTGAGCCGCGGCAGGGGCAAATTGGCTTAATGTGATTTGATGTAACAATTCGAGGAGACTGCGCAATACTTCGTGTGGATCCGCACCAAATACCAATACGTTATCAATAACCTGCATTAGCTGTTCAATGTCACCTTGAAGCAGTGCATTAAACAGTGTGATCACATGTCCTTCATCAATACAGCCTAGCATAGTCTGCACTTGTGTAAGCAGCACTTCACCCCCACCAAAAGCGATGGCTTGATCTGTGAGGCTCAAAGCATCTCTCATACTGCCATTGGCGGACTTTGCTAATAAGGCTAATGCTTGCTCATCAAATACTAACGACTCTTGGGTCAATACATGAGAAAGCTGCTGCGTTATTTCATCTTGAGTCAGACTTTTCAGATTGAATTGTAAGCAGCGTGATAGCACGGTAACAGGCAACCGTTGTGGATCGGTTGTCGCAAGTAAAAACTTGACATACTCAGGCGGCTCTTCCAACGTTTTAAGTAAAGCGTTAAAACTACTGCGAGAAAGCATGTGTACTTCATCAATCAAGTACACCTTAAAACGACCACGGCTTGGACGATATTGTACATTGTCGAGCAATTCACGAGTATCATCAACTTTCGTTCTTGATGCTGCATCGACTTCAATAAGATCGACGAAACGACCTTCAGAAATTTCAACACAGCTTGAACATAAGCCACATGGGGTCGCTGTGACACCTTGTTCACAATTAAGGCCTTTAGCAAACAGCCGCGCTAAACTCGTTTTTCCCACACCACGGGTACCAGAAAATAAATACGCATGATGTAATCTTTGCTGAGTAAGCGCGTTAGTTAGCGCATGTAAAACATGATTCTGGCCAACCATTTGCTCAAAAGTAGCAGGGCGCCATTTTCTGGCTAACACCTGATAAGACATGAGACTCCTCAACCTGTTATTTTATTCATTTCTGGAGCATGCTCCTAGGATGTAGCACAATAACACGACAAGCAAAAACGCGCTACAGAGGAGTATGCTTACGCTGTTTTATTCACCGTCGAATTGACACAATGTCACCAGCTCAAGTCCCATATTATGAAGTCGCTTTTCTCCCCCTAAATCAGGTAAAGATATCACAAATGCAGCGTGCTTAACCTCCCCCCCGAGTCGACGAACGAGTTTAACCGTTGCTTCAATGGTACCGCCTGTCGCCAACAAATCATCAATAACAAGTACCTTATCATTTTCATCAATGGCATCAATATGAAGTTCTAACGCATCACAACCATATTCCAACTCGTAGCTTTCAGAAATCGTAGTACGAGGCAACTTACCCGGTTTTCTAACCGGCACAAAACCAACGCCTAATGCCAACGCTAATGGTGCTCCAAAGAAAAAACCACGCGCCTCAGTACCGACTATTTTCGTAAAACCATGGTTTTTATAATGTTGGACTAATATATCCATTGTCGCTTTATAAGCAGTATGGTTTTCCAGTAGGCTCGTCACATCCCGAAAAAGGATCCCTGGTTTAGGGTGATCTGGGATCGTTTTAATGCTCTGCTTTATTATCGCTAAACTATCGTTATTCATGCCATCATCTTTTTATATTGTCAGCCGTAATCGTCGACTTTTGAAAATTCGGCTAAAGCTTAAGCCGCTTTACCATGAGTTGCAACTAGCTCAAACATCAATTTGACACATTTGACTGATATATAGCACTAAATACAACAACTCATCTGTGTATTAACCACTGAGCGACTAGAAGGTGTGTTATCTTAATCCTCCAGCTCAGGGATCTGCCTCAGATAGCAACCCAGTCCAATGGCAAAGCACAACAGCATCACTTTGACCCAAAGCAAAGGAACGACGGCAATACTAACAAAAAAGCTCAAGCCACTCACAATATAGGCTTTACGTTTCAGTCCTTTGCGTATCGCACGTTTTTGATCCCAATCAGATAATGCTTCTGAAAACCAAGGATGTGTCATTAACCACAAATGTAAACGGTCACTAGAACGGGCAAAACAAAAGGCGGCTAACAAAATAAAGGGGACGGTCGGTAAAATAGGAAGTGGGATCCCAAGTAACCCTAATGCTAAACTACACAATCCACAAATAAGGTATAACCCACGTTTTAACACCATCACAGTCCCCAATATATGCAACGTCTAATGAACGTCGCCTAACTCTATTCCATCAGTACATTGAGTATAAAAAAACACTCAAAAGAGTGTTTAGTATACATGATCGCTCCATTGAAATTAGAGCAAACCGCTAAACTTTAACCATGATAATGTCGCGGGTAAAGTGGGCAGTAACAACACAAGAACAAAACCAATAAAATAAAATATGTTAAACGGATCTTTAAACGGCTGACTCATAACTTCCTCACAATAATACACAACAACTTATTGACCTAGATCAATTTTATACCATTATAAAGAGAAGCGCATAAGATAGAAAGCCTGCTCGCTCTTTCTCCCCATCAATCACTATCGATAATCATGGTTAATTGGGAATAAATTGCTTAACAACGCCTTTATCAGCCAAATCATCTAATAACTGTAAAGCCCCTTGCTCTAGGACACTTTTTTCCATATCGGGATAGCTATTGACTAACCAAACATTTAAATCATCATAATTAATTGCTTCATATTGAGATAAAAATCCCAATACCTGAGCTGATAATGGTGTTAGTTGTAAAAAGATGACTTCATCTTCATCATCTCGATAGAGACAAAAAAACTGCGGTAACTCGCCTGGTATATCAGGGCGATATTCATGACTAATATGCTGTACATCGAATGTATATTGTAACACTCTTGATGTATCTGATAAGCAGATACATTGACTGATAATAGGGCCATTTATTGGTCTATGTTGGGGATTTTTTTGTGCTACTGCAACCACTAATTCCATATATTCATAATGTGCAAGCTCCAACATGAATACTGGATCATGAGCATTAAATTCATATTCTGTTTGCAAAAAAGTTAAAAACTCTTGAGCTATTTCAATAAATATTGGTGTTTGACAATCATGTTTTGCAAAAAAGGTTTGCACTAACACTAACCAATTATCACTGCTATATAACGTTTTCAATACAGGAAAAGCACCGGAAACAAAGCCTTCTACATTATTAAAAAATAATTCTCGATACACCTTCATTCTTCGTGCATCTGTCCCATTGGGTAATTCGAAGGAGACTTGTTTGATGTAATCAACAAACGATTGCTGGATCTGTACAAAACTCATTATGCCCTCCTTGAGATAGCCCCAAGATGCGTTTGTTGGTATTGAGCAATTTTATTAATTTCGTTAAGTAAAATATGCGTCTCTGGAATATTAAAATCCCGTTCTAATAAAGTGGGGAACACACCATGGATCTCATAGCATTCTGCCAATAACGCCCATACCGGTGACACGATATCAGCACCATGAGTATCAACGATTAGATCGGTATCCTCTTCATAATGACCCGCTATGTGTAAATACTCAATTCGCTCTGTTGGCATCGCGCGTAAAAACTGACTCGCATCATATTGATGATTAATCGAATTCACATAGATATTATTCACATCAAGTAAAAGCTTACAATTTGCTTCATTGAGTACAGCTGTAACAAATTCGACCTCTGACATCTGTGCACCAGGTGCGGCATAAAAAGACACATTTTCAAGAATTAACGAGCGTTCTAAAATATCCTCAACCTGCTTAACCCGTTTTGCTACATAATGAACTGCCTCTTCGGTAAATGGGATCGGCATCAAATCATACATGTGCCCAGAGCCAGAACAGTAACTTAAATGTTCGGAATAAACGGAAATATTATGCTCATCCATAAAGGATTTTATATTTTTTACAAATGGCACATCAAGTGGAGATGGCCCACCAATGGAAAGTGATAAACCGTGACAAAAAAAATCATGCCTCTGCGTTAGCTGCTTAAACTGACGTCCATATTTGCCCCCTAACGTCATCCAGTTTTCTGGCGCCACCTCAAAAAAATGAATCTCTTCGGGAACAGACTGACAAAACTCATCCAGCATTTCACGCCTAAGACCCAGCCCTACTTTGGCATGCTCACTCATGCTCACCTCCTAAATAAAAATCGAACTCACCTTGGGAGCAACAATATTCATATCAAAAAACAATCTTTTACAAACAAATAAGGCCAGCTTAACTGGCCTTATTGATATCTACTCAAGCCACTTCAATATGCTCGTTTCAGAGTCATCATAATATGCCTGAATAAGGCAGTGATTGAACTCACGCAGGGAATGGCGATAAGTAACCTATTTCTTCGTTAATGCAGGAACAATTAACGCCATTGAACTCGGTCACTTCTCGACATGATCAATCCTGTATCTTGAGGTGGCTTGGGTATACCATATCGCATTGCTGCATCATCTCATACGAGATAATTTATTTATCACCGCCACATTTACCTTCACCGCACTTACCTTCTTTAGCTTTTTTCATGCCTTCGCCACATTTACCTTCACCACACTTACCTTCCTTAGCTTTTTTCATGCCTTCGCCGCATTTCCCTTCACCACACTTACCTTCCTTAGCTTTTTTCATGCCTTCACCGCATTTCCCTTCACCACACTTGCCCTCTTTATCTTTCTTCATATCGCCACCACACTTACCTTCGCCATCAACAAGTTGGTACCCAGCGTCCATCTGACTATACCCAAATGGGTTAGCTTGAGCTTGACTTGCATATGCAGAACCGATAACAACAGTACCTAAGGCAGCAGCAACAACAGTTTTTTTAACTAAATTCATAATTATTTCCTTCCGTATTCATGTAAGTTGTTTTAGATGCCAACGACATGCTTGTCAGCTGGCCTACATTAAAAGACCCGACACGTTTCAATTTAATTTCATTTTTTATGTAAAAATTTTATTCATGATCAATACACTCAATGATTATAGCTTTTGTATCCCAGAATGCCTTAAGGTAAAATACCCCGATTCAATCAGTACAGCTAATAAGCCATGTTATTTCAAATAAGAAAAAATTAATGCGTGTAATACTTGCTCCAATGGAAGGCGTTGCCGATGCCCCAATGCGTTCACTGCTAACTCAAGTGGGCGGCTATGATCTTGTGATCAGTGAATTTATTCGCGTCGTTGATCAACTTTTACCTGAAAAAGTTTTTTATCGCCTTTGTGCCGAATTAGCCCATGGTAGTAAAACCAAAGCTGGGACGCCAGTTAGACTGCAACTGTTAGGCCAGCATCCTAATTGGATGGCTGAAAATGCAATAAGAGCAATAGAGTTAGGCTCTTTAGGGGTCGATCTCAATTATGGCTGTCCGGCTCCGACGGTAAACAGGAGCAATGGCGGCGCGGCATTACTCAAAGAGCCACAAACAATCTATAAGGTGACTCAAGCCGTAAGGGAAGCCGTACCTTTGTCACACCCTGTTTCAGCCAAGATTAGATTAGGCTGGGACGATAAAAGCCGCTGCGTTGAAATCGCACAAGCTATCGAATCGGCAGGTGCAACTGAACTGACGGTTCATGCCAGAACCAAAGAAGAGGGCTATCGACCGCCAGCACACTGGGATTATATTAATCTCATACGTGAATCGATATCCATCCCCGTCATTGCAAATGGCGAAGTCTGGTGTCACCAAGATTATCTAAACTGCAAAGCGACAAGCGGATGCGATGATGTCATGGTCGGACGAGGAGCGCTCGCAGTGCCTAATTTGGCTCATGTGATCAAAACGAACCAAGCAATGATGCCTTGGAATGAAGTGATGCAATTACTATTGCACTATTCCCATTATGAAATCGTCAGTGTAAAAGAAAAATATTACCCAGCGAGAATTAAACAGTGGCTCAAGTTTATGGTGAAACATTATGCTGAAGCTGAAGCCCTATTCTTACAAGTGCGTGTGATGAAGAAAACCCCTGATATTTTAGCCCTACTTAAAAGCGAAGCAGAACATTAACACGCTGACCTTAAAACCCTTTTAAAGATGCTGCTGATGATTGGCAGTGCAGATAATAAAAAAAGGAGCCATTGGCTCCTTTTTATCTCACGCTATCTTCGACAAAAATTAACGAGTACGTGGGCAAAGCTCTTCAGTACTGAAAAAATAAGCAATCTCACGTTCAGCTGAAGTCACAGAGTCTGAGCCATGTGCAGCGTTTTCATCAATGCTTTGTGCGAAATCAGCACGAATGGTACCAGGTGCTGCGTCAGCTGGGTTAGTCGCACCTAAAATATCACGGTGAGCTAGAACAGCATTTTCGCCTTCAAGTGCCTGAACCACAATAGGGCCAGATGTCATAAACGCAACAAGTGCACCGAAAAAAGGACGTTCGCTATGCTCAGCATAAAAACCTTCAGCTTGCTCTTGGCTCAAGTGAACCATTTTAGATGCAATGATTTTCAGGCCAGCAGTTTCAAAACGGTTATAGATAGCACCGATGTTGTTTTTAGCAACAGCATCAGGCTTAATGATAGAAAAAGTACGTTCGATAGCCATGAAAAGCTTCCTTTTAATAAACAGGGTTTGATTTGCGCGGATTATACGAAATTATCAATCAAAATCCTACCTTTAAAAACAGGATAATGTGATTTGAATTTAAGAACAAGGCAATAACCATTCTTTCATCAATGCGCCTTGAATTGAAAAGGTTGAGAGCCTCTGAATTGATCATATATTTAATGCAATTGGTATTAAATATCCTAAGCCACGTAAAACCCAACAATAAAATAAAAAACTTACAGATGAACACGTTAATTCAACAGATATTGACAATATCCCTATTTCACCGTGCCAACATGCCGTATTGCCACTAGGACTCTTTCATTACAAACAATGAATGGGATCATCACAAGTTGCTAAATAGGGAATGGACAACAGAAAATAAAAACGCCCTCAAGAGGGCGTTTTAACATTACCTGAGTAATGAAATTACAAGTAGTATCTTATACCGATAGCAACGCCATCATCTTCATCTGGTGTATCGTTAAGTTCATTAAAATCACTCATGTCTTTACGTCCTTCGAGGTAAAGCATAGTCTGATCATCCCAGACATAGTGAAGACCCACTAGAATAAACTGACGCTTAAATTTACCGTCATTATAACGAGCTTCATAATCATCACCCGCTTCTAGGTAGTTATAACCAAAGATAGGCTTAAGACCATTATCAAATTTATAAGTGAACAATGATTCAAGACCAACGGCATCAGGCATGATACGGCCTATGTTATCGGTGTCATGGAACTCATTTTGGTTAATATTGACAGAAGCGTAAAAACCTGGTTGCTCGAACCCGCCCCATGTCATACTAAGGCCATAAATAGAATCGGTTTCTGAAATTTCTTCACCAGAACGTTGTGTCGCCTCGAACTCACCAAGGTTAAAACCAGCGGCTAAGGTTAATTTATCTGTTGCTGCGTAGGTTACAGAGCCACCAATCGTTTGATTGAATTCTATGCGCTCTATACTGTCAGCATTAATACGCAATCCTTCAAAAGGACCATTATTAGTGCCATCAAGACCCCCATCTGCTCCCAATGTCGCTTCGTCATGCTTTAACTGCACTTGTAGCCCGAAGCCAAAATCGCCAATGCTATTACGATACTGTACCGTGTTATCACCACGACCTGTACCGTTCACAGAGCCATCACCTTTATTGTAGGTGTAAGTACCAGACGCATTACCATCCCACGTGTTAACTAAGTTAGTTGCACCTACGACGTCAAGATACCATAAGCTCCATTGCTTACCAATCGCCAATGAGCCGTATTTATCATGAGAAAGCCCAACATAACCAAGGCGATTAGTAAAAAATTCATCGTTTTCATACGAAATTTTACTGTCACTGCCGTATACGATTTCACTCGTGCCAAATGGATTTACTGCCCATTCAAACTTAGTGAATGTTTGCCAGTCATTACCCATATCGCGGTTAAACGCAAAGTTAATGCGTGATGAACCGTTCATGACGTTGGTTTCACCTTGGGTGTTAATGATGCGCGCATCCATCCAACCGCCAATCGCAACAGTGTTTTTGTCGTCTTTATAGATCTCGATAGCCGAAACTGTCGGGACAAATATAACCGCTGCTAAAGCCGATGCTAATAGTGTTTTTTTCATCTGATATCTAACCTTAATGTTTTCAGTCTGCTTATTTTTTATTGTGATCATTCCGTTGTCTTTTTTTACTTTCCAACTTCGAAGCGAGATTAACAAAAGATCATCTTGTACTCAAAGCAGAAAATCATAAAAATACGGCTTTTTACCCGATAACCATCCAAAAAAACTAAATACCATCAACATTAAAACCAAAATAAAACAAATTGAAAACACAAAAGAAACATAATATTATTTATATTAACGTCAATTGTTTAGATGTCATATTAAAAAAGCTGTCTCCTAAAATACTCAACACGGGATCGGCTATCGGCCCCAGCTGCCTATCAATGTAATACTGGTAATCGATATTGGCTTGCCGATAAAAGGCAGGCTCTGCCCCATCAACTGTCATTAAATAGTCAATTCTGGCCCCTTTTTTTGACCATCTTTCTTGACCTGATAATTCATATTGAATTTGAGCTGCTTTCACATGAGGTGACGACTTGGCGGTATAATCGATAATATCTCTACGCAATGTTTTTGAAAACACCAGTTCACTATCAAGTTTGCCTGCCAATAAATCGGTTATCACTTCCTGTAAAAAAGCAGTCACATCTTGTTTGGAGAACAATCGATAATACAACACTTCTTGCACTCGTCTTGACAGAGGACTCCAGTCACTTCGAACCTGCTCCATCCCTTTAAACACCAAAGCTAACTCGCCATCAGACTGAGTAAAAGCACCAACATAACGTTTTTTTGATCCCTTTAGAGAGCCTCTTAATGTCGGCATGAAAAATTGCTCATAATGAGATTCATATTCAAGCTCTAAAAAAGACTCAATATTCATTGTCTCCCTGAGTTTTTGCTGCCACTGCTGATTAATGCCTTTAACAAGTCTCTGGCCAATGCTATCAACATCGAGCGCAGGCTCACTATCTCCTAACCAGACAAACGTAGAATCGGTGTCGCCGTAGATCACTTTATATCCCTGCGCTTCAATCCATACCTTGGTTTGCTTCATGATCTCATGACCTCTTAGCGTAATAGAGCTCGCCAATCTGGTATCATGAAATACACAGCCATTAGAGCCCAATACACCGTAAAAGGAATTCATAATAATCTTAATCGCTTGCGATAAAGGCCCATTACGTTCACACTTTGCCTGCTCACGATGTGCCGATAAGCTTTTGATTAACTGAGGTAAAATAGGATCTTGCCGACTAAATTTACCACCTAAGAAACCGTTAACTGTATCAAGTTCAGGCATTGATAGCCCTTGTATCAATCCTTTAGGATCAATAAGAAAGGTGCGGATAATGGAAGGATAGAGACTTTTAAAATCAAGCACGATGATGTTTTGGTATAAGCCAGGTAATGAGTCCATCACATAACCACCTGGGCTGGCAACTCCTTGAGTTGATGCCATGGCTGGCGCAACAAAGCCTGCTCGATGCAAATGTGGCAAGTATAAATTATTAAAAGCGGCAACAGAGCCCCCTACCCGTCCCAATTCCAAACCGGTGAGTCGAGAGCGTTCAATGGCAAACTCAAACAACTGAGTATGCGTAAAAATATCCCACACCAAACGACTATCAGTCAAATTGTAATGGGCAAGTGCTAACTTATCGTGTACAAACAGATCGTTAATTTCATCAACACGATTTTCCACACTATGAATAGCTTTACCTTCGCCAAGCAAGGATTGCGACACACATTCAAGCGAAAAATTGTCAAATCGATAAAACGCGGCCTTAAGCCAATCGATCCCATCTAAGACCACTCTCCCTGGCAACGAAAGTGACTCAGGTCTAAATTTGTCCGCCACCTTCCAGCCTAGTTCAGCCCCACCTCTGCCAATGCTTAACTTGATCCCAAGCGCCTTTGCCCTACGATACAATAACGCCAGATCAAAAGTGACCACTGCCCAGCCTATAATGATGTCGGGATCATACTCATGAAACCAGGCTATCAATTGCAAAATGAGTGATCTTTCATCGGCCACCCACTCGACATATTCTCTTGCCTGCTGCAAATCTTCAGTGCCAAGGCATGAGTGATGTGAAATATTAGGCGCAACGCCAATCATCATGACTTTCTGGTAAGCAGTGTCCCCACTTTTCCCGTATAAGCCCACTGAATAAAGCTCACCATCAAAGCGACATTCAAAATCCAATGAAATGGCTTTTAACGGCATCGTTAACTCAGCTTTACGGGCTCTATTGCCAATCAATATTGGTAAATCTTGTTGATGATTAGATGCATACTCACCAATAAACTCAACATCTAACGCAATATATCGCTCGATCAAGTATCGATGTTCTGGACGAATATCAGCTTCATACAAAGGGATGGCAAGATCAACACTTGCTCGAGTCAAGTTTCTAAAACTCTGCCGTGATGAACAATAAAGTGCGGTCACATTATTGAGATCGAAATTTTTCAATGCTAATGGTTTAGTGCGTATTGTGGTCAGATCTGATGCACTAAGCAGCCTATCTAAGGTAGATGTAGCACAAAAGCACAGGTATTCAGCATTAGGTATTTGTACTAATATTGGCCCAGCGATTGTGTTAATGTAGTAATGTAGCCACAGAGATCCAGACTGTTGGACCACATGCCGTGATAGTATTCTGCCTTTAACACTGATTTGAAGCGATACTTCTGTACTCATTACCCACACTCACAGTAAAGTCTGAGCTTATTTGATTCAATAAACTCAACATTGTGTCACTAAGCCTAATCAATTACTGTTATTATGTACAGTATAATAGCAAACGACCGGGTAAGTTTATGTTTGATGATCAAGTCACGTCAACATGCTTGTTTCAGAGTCATCTTAGGGCAAAACGCGTCTATTTTATTTAAGGTTTAAGGGTGAGCTTACTAACTTATTTTTGCCTCAAAATTAGCTAGTCTTCGAATAAAGGCCATATTTTCACAATAGTTCATTTTGTTAGTTAAATTTGAGCTTCTAGTTGAGTTGGTATCTATTCGGGTTGTTGAAGGTCGAACCTTCAGGGTTATCTATCGCTTGCTCAGCGGGATCTGTGTAGGTACTTTTGTGGCACGCTGCAAGTACATCTGACCGCCACGGACGGTGGAAATGCCTAATTCAGTATGGAACTGAATAGGCCAGTGAGCTCTGCCAAAACGTCTGACTCACAAGGATGTGGGAAATGCCTAGAAATGTAAGGAACATTTCCGGCCTTGTTTTGGAAGCTCGCAGCCGCATCTACACACGTTATTTCAAGCAAGACAAAGTTATGCCTGTCCCATCTTTTTTTTATTTATATACAGGTATAACTGAAGTTGAGATAATTGCTATGAAAAAGATGCATAAATCGTTGGATTGGCGCATCGATAAGGCGTTGTTTCCTAAAAGCACAACCTAAAATCATTGTTGCTCGGAGCAACGAAGGCATGCATGTTTCATGCGTCAGTTGTTTTCAGCATTCATTTTTTCAAGATTTTATGCTGTTTACACCCTAATTTCGGATGATTATATGTTTAGGCAACAACGCCCATCGATAATACTAACTGCCAAACATTAACTCTTTATTATCAATGGTTTGTAATATCTATATAAAAGTGCTATGCAGACCTCGTAAACACCTATGCATCTTTTTTATCTGCTAAATTGTCATATTTAACCTGTATTTTTTTGTTACATAATATATTTACAACAAACACTTACAAGTGATATTTTGGCGAAGAAACTTACAAGAAAGCAGGAGGTTATCCTGCTGCTAATCAATAAGCTGTTATATCTCTAGGAGTTTGTGTTGACTATTGTTGAAACTGAAGAAAGACGGGACAGCCATATCTTTTGTGCTTTAGCATATCCTCTACTAGCCTTTAAGTTACCTCAACTATGTATTGTTCAGGATAACGATCATGACGTCAGCTAGAAGAACCCTCATTGATGCAGAATCAACGCCGTTTTATCACATAATAAATCGTTGTGTAAGAAGGGCCTACCTATGTGGGGAAGATAAGCTCACTGGGAAAAGTTATGAGCATCGTCGCGGCTGGATTGTCGATAAAATCAAAGCGCTTTCGAACATATTTTGTATTGATATATGCGCTTATGCGGTAATGAACAATCACTACCATTTAGTACTTAACATTGACATAAGAAGAAAGACGGGACAGCCATATCTTTTGTGCTTTAGCATATCCTCTACTAGCCTTTAAGTTACCTCAACTATGTATTGTTCAGGATAACGATCATGACGTCAGCTAGAAGAACCCTCATTGATGCAGAATCAACGCCGTTTTATCACATAATAAATCGTTGTGTAAGAAGGGCCTACCTATGTGGGGAAGATAAGCTCACTGGGAAAAGTTATGAGCATCGTCGCGGCTGGATTGTCGATAAAATCAAAGCGCTTTCGAACATATTTTGTATTGATATATGCGCTTATGCGGTAATGAACAATCACTACCATTTAGTACTTAACATTGACATGGATAAAGCCAAGTCTTTGAGCCACCGTGAAATAATTACCCGATGGTGCCAGATTACCAAGGGCCATGATGTAGCCACTAAATACATGAATGGTGACGCTTTGATTGAAGGAGAGCGAATACTTCTTGATGGTTTACTGACTGAGTGGCACGAGCGTTTATCTAGCATATCCTGGTTTATGCGCTGCCTAAACGAAGAGATTGCCCGTAGGTCCAACCGTGAAGATGAGTGTAAAGGGGCTTTCTGGGAAGGGCGCTTTAAGTCACAAGCTCTACTTGATGAACAAGCACTACTCGCCTGCATGATGTATGTTGATTTAAACCCTATTAGAGCGGGAATTGCCGACACACTGCAAGCTTCTGATTATACGTCTATTCAGGAGCGCATTAACACGCTAAACACACCTGATAAAGACACTAAACCAAATGATGATACATCAGAACTCACCTCGAGTGAGCGACTCAACCCCCTTGTCCAATTTGATGGTGCTGCTCATTTAGCACCTCAATCAGGGATCCCATTTAATTTCTGTGATTATTTACAACTTATCGATTGGACTGGCAGAGCAATTAGGCCAGACAAAAGAGGGTTCATCGACTCAAGTCGTCCTAAATTACTTGATGAACTTGGTATCTCATCCGATGTCTGGATCACCTCAGCAAAAGAGTTTCGCCGCCAATACAGTGGTATTAGTGGTCGCTGGGATGCCATGTGTGCCTTCAAAAGACAGCATCACAGTGGTCAATGGTGCAAAGGTAAGGCCAGTAGCGATGCACTTCACCCCTCGCCTTAGTCGTATATCACTGAAATCGAGCAATCATCTACAAATACTTGGAAATAATTAGGGGTTCCGAATAAACCAAGGTACTTTTTCTAATCAATGTCAGTTTAATTAGAGTCTCAGCTCTAACTAATAACTGTCCATAATCGAGTCAGCAACCATAAAATATCAATCGAAGAAACCATGCTTTGCTTTACTCTTGTTGATAAGAGCAGGTGTAGATGAAGCTGCGGCCGTTGGTGGCATGGCCGTTCTATAACATCCCTGTTATCACGGCATTTGTGAATCCATTCACATCAGATGCCATCGTCGAGCTTACATGGAAGTATTCACAGCGTGCCGCAGAAGTATCTGCACATCAGCCTGCTGCAAGCAATTAACACCAATATTGCTATAGTGATCAGCAAGCCGACTAAACACCAAACCAGTTAAATGAACCCAATAAAAAAGATATTTGAAACTTGTTAGCCGACAAGTTAACCAATTTTTGTTCATATACGGGTAGCCGGAGGTGTCCAGCCCCCACATCACCCTGCATGCCGCTCCGCACACGACTAAATGGTCTATTTTTTTCCTACAAAATAAAACATTTCGTCCTTTCCTTGGAAGTCAGATTTAGGAGGTAGAGTAACGCAGGGAGCTGTTACCGAGGATGCCAGAACCGAGGGCGGTTCATGGCTAGAACTCAACAATAAAATGTCCTAACTTCAACTTTCTTGCTAACTTCTTTGTTCCGAGTGAACTGCGATCCATCCATTTCTTAGTGAACATAACCCCGTTTTCTTAACCATTACTTCAAGCTTTTCATTACTCAATGCTTGCTGTATCCCTCTAGCCTACGCCTCATATGATCTTCTTGTTCATCAGCTCGCACTCTTTAATCCTTAATAGGGCTAGCGGCTTGACCACCAAGGATGGTGGAAATGCAGATATTGCAGGAGCAACATATCAGTCCTTCAGACCAAGCCTCGCGGCTAAGCCCTTGCCATTCGCTAATCGTTAACGTTTAATAACAGTAAGTTATTCTCTTTTAGAAAGAGTAACGGTGATCTTCCTACAAAGCTTATGTATAATAGAAAGTCACCTCATGAGTTCATGCCCATGCTGGGCGTACACAAGGCGTTCAAACGGACAAAAAACAGTTGGCAGTTTCACTCCGTTCACAATTTTAGCCAACTATTTTAGCCCGCTTAAGCTGGCGTTATACATACAAGGAAGTGTCAGGTGTCATCTGAACAAATTGCACGATACATTATTGGGTTTAGTTGGCTTTACCACGGTATTTTCCCAAAATTATTGCATATTGCTCCGTTAGAAAAAGCAATGACTGCTAGCTTAGGTTTTTCTGACGAAATGTCTTATTTAATCACTAAATCAGTAGGTCTTGGCGAGCTGATCTTTGGTTTAATATTTATCATATTTTATAACAACCGTACGGTTGTTATGTTAAATGTTGCAGGTCTAATTGGTTTACTGTTTTTTGTTGCTGTTTTACAACCTCAGCTTTTGGTCGGAGCCTTTAACCCGGTAACAACTAATATTCCACTAATTGGTTTAAGCTTTATATTATTAGGTAAATCACCTACTCGTCAGTAGTGTAAATTGTATGTATAACAATCTATTAAAGTGGAAAAACATACAGTTGGCTGTTTTCGGATCTCAACATTTTAGCCAACTACATTTGGCGATTAATAGGGCGTTAGCTTACTCAAGGAAGTCCAATGTAGGGCTTTGAAACCCGTCCTATATATAGGCGCTCAAACATTCCACTTCGACTTTGCATCGATGCACAAGGGATACAAGCATTCTTTCCTCAATGCGCCTTGAATTGAAAAGTTTGAGAGCCTCTGAATTGATCATATATTTAATGCCATTGGTATTAAGTCAATCAAACATCAGATCCAACTCCCCCTCCCTGAATAACCCCAAAAGGTTATCGCCATTAAAAAGCATGCAATATTAAAAAAGACTGTTATTATGTACAGCTCTATTTCTCTCTCATAGTATGCGCATGTTACCTGCTGATGTAAAAACTCAAATTCGCACGATATACAAAGGTATCTCTGCCGCACTACCTGATTTTCGTTCCAGGCGAGAACAAAATTATATTGTCGCAGAGATATCAAAAACATTGGCGGGCGAATACGATAAGCAGAGGCGAATTATCGTAGTAGAAGCAGGGACGGGTATTGGTAAATCTTTGGCTTACATATTGGGTTCAATACCTTTAGCATTGGCCAATAAAAAAAAGGTCTGTATTGCCACGGCAACCGTCGCCTTGCAAGAACAATTACTCCACAAAGATCTGCCGTTTTTTCTTGCCCAGTCAAAGTTAAACTTTACTTTTGGGTTAGTCAAAGGTCGCCAACGTTATGTCTGTCTTTCAAAGTTACAGCTGTTAACCGGGCCTGATGATGGTACCCAAATGGCCATGTGGCAGACCAAACCCGACAATAGCCAGATAGTACTATTACAATCTTTGTTTAAGCAATACCACGAAGGGAAGTGGAACGGCGAGCGTGACACATTACCAGAGCAACTGCCCGACCATCTTTGGCAACAAATAGCCTGTGATAAACACAGCTGCCATAAACAATTAGCCAGTCACAGGCATTGTCCCTTCCATAAAGCCCGTGAAGACATCGACACTTGGGATGTGCTCATCGCTAACCACAGCTTACTCTTCGCCGATCTTGAATTGGGCGGTGGGGTGATTTTGCCCGATCCTGAAGAACTGTATTATATTATCGACGAAGCCCATCACTTACCCAAAGTTGCCAGAGATTTTTCCAGTGCCCAGTCAACATTAAGAGGGGCCATCGAATGGCTTGAAAAAATAGATAAAACCAGCAGCAAGCTACAAACTCAAATAAAAACCAACAATATTATCGCACCAGTACAAGCGATGCACGATCACATTACTGATTTAACCGCCCAGTTAACTCTCATTGCGCACTACTGTGATAGCCAAACAGCCCGATTCGATAATCAAGAAAATCGGTTCCGTTTCGAGCACGGAAAACTACCTGAAGGCCTGTTAAGCCAAGCTGAAGAGCTGGCTACCACATCGACCAAGGCACTCAAACAGTTTAATAAAATGCAAACCTTACTGGCTGAAGCCATAAAAGATGGCGATATTCCCAAGCAGCAAGCTGAGCCCTTGTTATCTGAAACTGGCTTTATGTTACAGCGGTTAGAAAATCTTCAAAAGCTATGGAAAATGATGGCCAAAGTCGATAATGCTAAAGGTGCGCCTATGGCACGTTGGATAGAATTGATCACTGGTAAACAACTCGATTATCTGTTTAATGCATCCCCAATCGAAGTCGGTTTTATGCTGGAAAAACTACTATGGGATAAAGCCGCTGGTGTAGTGTTGTGCAGTGCGACCTTAAGAGCATTAAATAATTTTGATCACTTTACTCGACAAGTAGGCCTTTCAATTAATGATGGAAGTCGCTTTTTAGCCTTAGATTCTCCCTTCGATTTTAAACAAAATGCAACCCTGTATTTACCAAAAATGAACACTGAACCCACAGATGACAAATACACTGAAGAATTAGCAGAGCAAATCATCACCTTAGTTGATGGAGAACAAGCAACCTTAGTGCTATTTGCATCGTATTGGCAAATGGAAAAAGTCACCGACCTTGTCGAAAACAAAATTAAAACCGCTCTGCAGATCCAAGGCACTGCTTCCAGACAAGAGATCCTCACTAAACATAAGCTGCGATGTGACAACAATGAACCCAGTATCATTTTTGGCACAGGCAGTTTCTCTGAGGGACTCGATCTACCCGGAGACTACTTAACCAATTTAATCATTACTAAGCTCCCCTTTGCGGTACCGACCTCCCCAGTAGAACAAGCCCATGCTGAGTACATCAAAATCAAAGGCGGAAACCCTTTTTTACAACTGACGATTCCAGATGCATCACGCAAATTAATTCAAAGCTGTGGTAGATTACTACGCAAAGAGCAAGATTACGGCCGCATCACCATTTTAGACAGACGACTGGTGAGTAAAAGATATGGCAAATCATTGCTCGATGCTTTGCCTCCTTTTCGCCGTGTAATAGAGTAGGAGTACTTTTGGAGCTACTGTTAGAGCCTAATGCTTGGGCTATTATTACTGCCATAGGCTTAATCGCAGGGTTTATTGATGCCGTTGCTGGTGGTGGAGGCTTATTGTCGATCCCAGCACTGCTAACCTTAGGTATTCCCCCCCATTTAGCTTTAGGTACCAATAAGCTGGCAGCATGCTTTGGCTCATCCATGGCTGCATTGACCTATTATCGGCAAAATTTTTTCTCTCCAAGTTTATGGTATCACAGCTTCATCGCCACGTTTTTAGGCGCGGTCAGTGGTACATTGTTAGTGCATTACATTAATAAAGAATGGCTGGAAAAAGTATTGCCGCTGCTCATTATTACGATTGCGATTTATACCCTGTGCACCCCTAATGCCATGGGCTGTACACAGTATGTTCCTCTCAAAAAAGCCGCTAGCCGTTTAAAACAATGGTTACTAGGCTTCACTTTGGGATTTTATGATGGCTTTGCCGGTCCTGGTACTGGCGCTTTTTGGACCATCACCAGTACCCACTATTATCATCAACCACTACTCTATAGTTGTGGTTTAGCCAGAACAATGACCTTTATCAGTAATTTAACCTCGCTAGTGATCTTTTTTGCACTAGGTCAAGTCGACCTGATCCTCGGTTTATCTATGGGGGTATGCATGATGATAGGCTCGTTTATTGGTGCGCGTTCAGCCATCAAATTTGGGGTGCAATTTATTCGCCCTGTATTTACGGTTATTGTTCTTCTTATTGCCGTTAACTTAGCGTGGGGCGCCTGGTGACAACAAGTGAATTACTCAAACGATTACGAGTACAGCAGAAGCTACTGGAACAAGAAGTCCTCCAGCATGACGCTAAACTCCCCAAAGGACAGCAACGTTTGCTACAAGATACAGAGCGTTTTAACGATACGCTTTTTATACAAACAGGTGCAGAGCTATCTTCTTGTATTAATCAGATTAATAAAAGTATTCAGCAACTAGAAAAACTGATCAACAATAAGATATCACCCAATACTATCCTCTTAAGCTGTCAACGTATTCAAGACAGATTCACCGCAGTAAAACGAGCAATGGCAACCACATCTTTAGATGCCAAATCAGCAGAACAACAGAAAAAAATGCGTATCGCAAAAGCCCAGCAGCGTCGGCATCAATCACATAATGACAGTGGCTTTAATTGGATAGCTGCTGGCGTCATGCAAAATAGCCATCAACTCTACGAAGAATTAAACAAACATTTAAATTGGGTAAAAACATTCGAACAAAAAATTCAAAATTTGCAATCCAAACTCGATAGCTGTCATAGTACTGACAAAATTAACATGCAAAATGAGATTTTACTTGTTCACCGCCGTTTAGGTAAATGTCGACAAGCAATTAGCTACATTGAAGAGCGTATACAAGCCTTTGAGCGCCCTCAAACACATACATACAGACGTTTTAATCGTTAAGGAACAACAATGAAATCAGTTATGCCAATCACCGCCATCATCGCACTACTCAGTTCCTCTTCAGTACTTGCTGCCAGTCTACATATACCGATGTCGTTCGAATACCTTGCAGTAGACGGAACAAAAATAGCATCAAGTTTGTTTAGCCATCAATCAGATATCGAGCTTGAAAATGGCAATCATAAAATCGCGATCCGCTACCATGATCTGATACAAGATGATTTTAGTGACGCTGAAAGCTTTATTAAATCATCACCTTTTATTATTACCTTAACGGTAGATGGCGATCACCATTACACATTAACAGCGGCTGATGGTGAGGTGATAAAACACCCCGTCTCTTTTGCTAAATCGCCCCAAGTTGTGATCACCCGCAATGATTCTGGTACGGTGAATTACTCCGTTAAACAAACAGATTTTACCGAAGACTCATTTGTTAATCATTTATTCGGGGGAGGAACCAGCCAAAATGCAACCAACCTTATCAATACTACCACCAAAGCAACGATGATGGCGTCTGTCACCGCACCTGTCAGTAAAGCAGCACCGATGGACGCAATAACCGGTACCCAAGTCAACAAAGCACTTCAATCAGAGCAAATGCTGCAATATTGGTGGTCACATGCCGATCCTAAAACAAGAAAAGAATTTATGAGCTGGGCAATAAAACAGCTATAACGTCACGCCGGTTTAGGCAGCTATCATCCATGTCGACAATTATTAGTCGACATTGTGTCCCACTGTCTTAGCAGCACTAAATGCTCACATCATAATATCCATTGGTATTATCACCAACAGGCACTAGAATAATCAATAACATGGCAAATATTTTTATTGCTCAAAAATCATTATAGTAGCAAACTAAATACCGTAGAAATATCACCACATACAAGATTGCCGTAAATAACAACAATCAGGGAGCATGCATATGCAGCTAGAGATCCGCAATTACTACGAAATTTTATTAATGGAACTCATATCAGATGAAGGATTACTTGATGAACTACCTGAGGAGTTCCTCGCAGATCTGTGTTGCGTGACACTCAATCAACTTCCTGTCAGGTATATACGTCACTTAGTAGACGCCTATTTTTTTGAAGAATATAACGAAATAGAACAAATGAAAACAGAAATTCAAGTAGCATTGGAAAAATCACGTGCTTTTCTCAAGGCTAATTTACATAAAGAAATGGAAAAAAATGATGTAGTATGAAAGGGTTAATGACTTACATTATTGATGTACTAGGATAATTGGAGGTTTCCCTAGAGCCACACCCCGGCACATGAGTCGCCTGTTGCGGTTGCTCCCTTCCGGGCCTGGCCGAGTTCACAAGTTATCATTGCGGGGGGACCCTAAGGTCACCATTGCTTTCGTTAGGATTTATCCCTTCGAACGCTGAGCATTATCTACCAAGCTCGGCTCTCAATCAAGCCCTTAAACACCATATAGGCTAAGATACCATTCAACTGCTGATTCTATAATCAAAATAACCCTATTTTCGTTATTTAAGGGCTTAATCAGACTACAACATAATCATGGCTTTATTTTTCTCAACCAATTTAGCACTAATACCGTTAACTTTTTCAAGTTCTTCAATGGCCGAAAACTGCCCGTGTTGCTGACGGAATTCAACAATCGCTTGAGCTTTAACCTCCCCTATTCCATTTAATTGCACTAATTCCTCCACACCAGCAGTATTAATATTAATACTGTGGGATTGATTGGCCATCAGTGTGGCTTGATTAACATTTGAGTTATCTTCAACTAGTTGCGCAGCATTAGCACTCAATGACAATACAGCCGCAAACATAACACCGAACATAATACGATTTTTCATGGAGATTTATCCTTAATTGAGTTAATCCATTACTAAAAATGGCTATCAGTCCATTGTCCCTTAGCCACTAAACAAATGTAGAGCAAGCCCTCAATTCTTGCCAATAATTAATATTAAAAATTTCTAATTATTATTGGCAGCAATAAGCGTTAAGGGTTTTAACATGGATTATCACATTAAGGCGTCAAACTAGGATCATACTACGCTGTTATCTAACCAAGCTTTTAATAACGCTGCTTCTTTTTTCCTACGACTGGGATAGTTATCACCAAAATTCTGTAAGTTATCTAAAGCAGCAGACCAACTTCCCCTTGTGACTTGCTGCCAAAAATGGGGTGTTCTCCTTGCCAAATCGCCATATTGAAATGCCACAGATGCTATCACCGTCTGACAAGGTATGGGTAATTTGTCAAAAGCAATGCACGCCGCTGATCTTTGCCACTGTAAATTTAATCTCGTGACAGCCTCGCATTTAGCATAAGCATTCACACTGTAGACTTCTGCGTCATTCAAAATTAACGGTAGCCTCTGCAATGCTTTAACCGCTTGATGTTTTTTAAGGCCCACATAGGGAGTGAGTTTGCCCGTAAGCGCGGGAGAAAATGCGACTTCCAGTTCACTGCAAGAGCGAGCGCCGAGATCAAATCCACAGCCTATAGTCACTCCTGAATGGCTATTATCTGGATCGGGTACATAAGCTGTGCCCGTATTTCCTTCTAAAGCTTCTATAAAAACAAAATCTATCATTGAGTGCTCCTTAACCATGGTGAATAGATATTGAATGAGCCACCTCACCCCAAGGAGTGAGACCTGCTGAGATTAAAGTCAGGGTAGTAAATAAAACTGAATATACCCACGCCACTTCAAGGTGATCGCTTCTGAGTCCCCATAAGATGGCTGAATAAAGCTATAATAAAGAGCATGGTTACTCCCTTGTTGATAGCACTAACACATCACCGTAATGGTATGGATCAGATAGAAAAAGGGAGATTATGCAGGGGCAATTACCCCCTCGAACTCTGTCACTTCTCGACATCCTGGATGCTGCATTTTGACGTGGTTTGAGTATAAGTCTGCTTTTGTATGTTAACGGGGAGCGGCTGTGAAATATCCAGCGCTAAAAATGTCCTTTCATCATCGGTCAAGATAAGCGGGCTATACACCATATTCAGATTCATTGAACGATGATAAAAAATATGGCCACCAGTCACTAGCGTCAACATGCTGTTTTTATGATCGACCAGCAGTTCTTTGGATCGTAAGCTTAAATTTGGTGTTCTAGAGTGTAATGTAGCGTACTTATCCTCCTGATTATCAAAAGTATTACTATAAGTTTCTAGGTAACAAGGACGTCCCATGTTACTGCTGAAACAATCATCGGATCCATCGCTAATGTCCTCATCAAAGTACATAGTTTGATTTATCGCTGATGATCTTGGTTCTACTATTATTTTCTCAGGTGCCATAACCTCCAATGAACTGAGAAAAATAATAGAGATTAAACATAGTGACCGACTGATTAAATTACTTTTAAAGTGAACGTTTATTGCAAACATAAAAGTGCCTTTAATAAAAAAAGTGAAAATAGATCAGGATGTGAGTCAATAAAATATAAAATAAGTACCACTGAAACACGATGATTACGCTTTTGGCTTATGTAGTGCAGAATTAATTTATTGTCGTGTTACTCCACTTTATTTGCTGATCCCCTTGAGTTTTTCCACCGTCCTTAATCCAGACAAGCCTAGCATGGCCAAGGTTAATTCTGTCATAACATCTAAAGGTAATTCTGGCGTACCAAACTCAGGTAATAACCACTGCAGCATAGGGTTGATCACAAAGGCAAATAAAAAACCTAAACCGCACACCCACATTAAAAAAGGACGGGCGCCAGCAACCCATAAACAGCGATGTCCCGCCTGCACTTTATTAATTTCGGCTTGTGCTAAGGCCGGTTTCTGTGACAGCCGTTGTTTGACAATATGTAAACTCAGTGTCTCTTCGTCACTGGTAAATAAATCATCTAATACTGTGCCAATGGCTGCGATCGGCTCTGCTGTCCCCATAGAAAATATTCGTGATAAAAATCCGCTCATGACATCAATCCTAAATGATTTATACCAGTTACAGTAGGTTGCCCTAACAAATCACCTACACCCCAAAAAGAGCTCAAATAAGACTCATAATTTCTACGCGTCTACTCAGTAAAATATAACGAATAAAATCTTGAATAATTGCCGATACACCTTGTGAATATTCATGTTCACATTCCTCATTATCATGATTAAAGTTAATAGGAAAAATCCTACTTTGTATCTTGCTATTGCTGAACTGACATTCAATATCCCCTCGCTGCGCCACTCGGTAAAAACGAATAACATTACTCGATTGCATACTTTGGCTGACTAAACTGCCATCACTGGCTGGTATATCTGCCATATGCAAGGTTAACCCCACTACATACCTAACCTCGCTATCGCCAAACGTTAAGGTATCCTCAGAGATACCAGTATGAAAACCATGCTGACATAACTCATCACGAGCCGTCTCCATCAAAAGCCGTATTTTCATTTGTAAATTAAAATCAACCGCTTGTAACTCGGCTAATTCTTCTGCAACTTGATTTTGTTCAGAATTAACACTAAGAAGTTGATAATAATCAAGATTGTTTTTTTGAAGATGAATAATATCTTCTAGTGTTTCATTATCACCGTCATGATCATCATCACAATGCCAATCAGGTTGGCAAGCTTGATGATGTGTCTCATTGGCATAGTCAAAACCTGTTAACGGTTTTTGGCAGTCCGAACATAAGTGTTCACTATCATGTATTGTCATATCAGCGCCTCTTTAGTGCTACAGATAAAATTGCATTATATCGCTATGGATTAGCAGCCATGTTGCCATTCCACTTGCAGTAACTGCTTACCTAACCAAGGTAAGCTAATGATGCCCAACCCCCAAGGTAATTTAGTCATGAGTACATCTTGAGCTTTATTTTCTACACTTAGGTTGTAGCCAAGCTCCGAGATTGCACAATTCACCGTTCTTAATAAAAACATTTCCCTAAAACTGGCCACAGGCATCCCTTTCAGGGCTTGCCAGTGATTAATGATTACAGTCAAAAAATGCTCACAAATAAGGTTATCATCTTGATTTAACTTTATTTCTGTTTCAGCTAACGTTTCAGGTTCAAATCCGACAAGTAAATTTGCCACTACATACACGTTTTCAGTTACCGGCTTTGACAACAGGCACACTAATAGCGCATGTGCTTTAGCTTGTGCCCTTTGATCAACAAACTCGGTGATTCCCGCTTCGCTTGTCTGTAATAAACTAAATTGATTAAAAAATGTATTCAGGTAGGGCCAAAGTAAAAGTAAACCGGCATCGAGACTAAGCAGCTGTTGATATTGCTCAGATTGCCATTGCTTAATGGCGCTTATTTTATCCACAACCTCTGTAACCAAAGTATCTATCTTCGCGATATGCAGTACTTTTGCTGTATTGAGTTTGCTACTGGCCAATTTATCTAAGCTCAGGGCGATCGCTTGGTGATAAGGTGCCATTGGCCTTAATTGCTGTTCAATGTATTGTTCATTATCCTCATTAAGCAACACTTCAACCAGATCCAATTGTCTCAACTCATTCAGCTCGCTGACATCAGCAACTAAGTGACCCACTAAAGCGATCTCGGCCGTTATGTGATTATCTGCAAGACGATTGACTCGTTGAAGCCCATTTTTTGTTTGCTCTAATAAGCCGAGTAACACTTGTTGGCGTATCATGACATCTGGCTCAATATTTTCACTATCATTAGGTTTCCCCTTGATATCAGCTAACACGCTAATGCACTGCTCACACCATGCAGTCATCGCAAGAATATCGGCTGGATTGTCTTGTACCTTCGCTATTGGTAACGCTAAGATTGTCGCTAATAAATTCGCTTGCAGGGTAATAAATACCGATTTATCGAAAGAATAAGACCCTATATCCTGACTATCTCCAGCCTCGATTAAGCTAGATATTGACTGTGTCACACTATGTTTAGCAACGATTTTGTTACCGCTTATTACAGGCTCTGGAACAGCCATGACTAAGGGACCCCACCAACTCATAATATCGACATGAAGCCCATCGTCAATTCTGGTTAGCATACTCAATTGCTCTTCTATACAAGCCTTAAATTCATGCCAAAATAAAATATCAGCGGCTTTCCCCCATCGATTATCATCAATTAACATCCATAATTTAGCTAACTCCTGATATAAATGATGACCAAGCATAAGATTCTTTATTTTTTTTGTATTACCTTGCTCAAGATGAATCAAAAATAACGACAGCAGCGGGTAAAAATAATGCTCATCATCAAGAGAATGGAGAAGCCTGCTCAGCGCACCTTTTACCTTAGTCAACACGTCCCGTTCAATCCGATATAAGGAGTCAAATGAGCTTTGTTCACTCGATTTGAGCAATACTGCATTTTGCGCATCTCCGGTCCTTTTCACCTCATTTATCAATGCCGACTCCGGCACTAACAAAAACAACTGGGTGTGTAATTTGTTCAATGAAACACGATCATATTGCTGTAAAAAGTCCTTCACTAACTGCTGGCTATCTGCTGGCAGCTGAACGTTAAACATCATCAATGCCGCTAACATTGGCTGTAGCTGTGCTCTCTCGGTGACTGACAAGCATATATCTGGGCCGGTAAAATCCGCCAGCATTAACTCCGAAATAATCGCTTGCCAATGTCCCAGAGTTTCTCTAGATAAACCACCTGAAACGGTACCGTCTAACATGCCTACATGGCCACGGTTGTTCGTTAATTGATTGACTAATGAACACCACTTATTAATATCAGCACATAACACAACCCCCAGTGGATGCCGACATAAAACAGCCAACTTTTTCACTTTCCCATCAAGTATTTCATTTAAGCTTTGATCGAGTCGCTGATACAGAGATAAGGGTAAACTGGCAACCTGTAATATTTGCTCAATAATCTGACAAAGTTCGATTTTGTTTGCAGCAAAACTCTTGCTCAACACAGCATCAAACTTTTCACTGAGTTGAGCCACATCAATGCGACTACGATTGGATGAATGATACGTGGCCAATAAATTGAGTTGTTTATGGGTTTTATCAACAATTTCTATAGGCAAGCCTTGAACCTGCTGCAGCCATAAAACTAAAGCTCTCAACTTGACTTGTAACTGCTGCTCAGTCCCTGTAAAAGCTACTAGCTGATTGAGCTTATGATGTAAGGCCGTTAATGCATTAATCAAGCACGCAAAGTTACCCATCTTAGGTTTGACACTCGGTATGTATACACTAAGACCGGTATTTAACAAGCGCTCAAGCCCATGAATATCAATATCTTTCACTCCCTGGTATTGCACAAGACTCACCCAAGTCGTCAGGGCATTTAGCCAAGGTTTTTCTACCACCTTGGTTAACCTATCGCGTAATTGCATCATAAGTTGACTAAAATGATGTCTACTCTGTTGTGATTGCTTGCCGCTATTGAGCTCTAAACTTCCTGCTGTGATAAATACTAAGTGATAACTCTGTAGCATCAGTAATAACTGCTTGGGTTTATTTTCATCTGCCCCTTGAGCAATATTAAGCAAGCCAAATAGATAGTTTTGCCACATACTCTTCTGGGTTGCCACAGCCAAATTAGGAGATTGAATATAAGGTAAATATTGCTCTGAATTTATTTTAGGAAATAATAGTTGGAGTAAAGTCCCCACTTGAATGACTCCCTCTTGATGCATCAGCAATTTTATCAAATTAAGCCTAGCAACAGGTAATAGCAACCAAGATTGAATCAAGCACCGGTAACCAGGTTCAAGCTGCAAACACTGCAATAACAGAGTGAATAGCTGCTGTTTCGGCTGTGAGGCATGACAATCAAAAAGAGCTCCTCGTGAATAAACTAACCCAGACTTAATCTCTGACCATGTGCTAAGTGAACCTGTTTTGGTGACCACATTTTTAGTTACATCACCGCTCTGTTCCCGATAAGCTCTGTCCATCGCCATGTTAAACACTTGCGTGATTTTCGGAAACACATACTGGTTAAAATAATATTGAGGATCGAGCATGAACTGATCAGCATTTATCTGAGGGAAATTAACATGAATATCCGGCAACGACAGTGAGTCACCAACATTAGCAAACATTAATTTATCGAGCGATGCCAGTACCATACTTTGTAATTGTTGCTCAAATTCAGCGGCCTTCCTCGGCCTATTATGATGATATTTAATATCAAGATGTAAATTATCAATCATTAACGACATATTTACTCAACTCATAAGTCTTTACTGGAGAGGTTAATCAAACCGGGATAAAAATCCCGGAGAGTATTAGCACTAGAGGTTATCGCTGCGCCAAAAGTCACTGTGGCTAATAATCGGAGCATCTAAATACAAAGCATGCCAATAATATTCATAATGCACATGGGTTTCGGTTGCAGATTGACAATCGTTGGCATAAATATTTTTCCCCTCTGGTGCATGGTTCCCTTGCCAAAAACCATCACAAAATAGGTTATTGCAAAAGTAAGCACCACCGCCATAAACCAGAGCAGTATTATCCATTGCCTCAACTTTACTTTCATCACAACACGCCACAGCACCACCAAATTTAGCAAGGCAATGTTTAGCCTTAATATGAGAAAGAGCCAAACCGTAAGCCCCACCGCCGGCATTGTTTTCCGCGCTACAATAACGAATATTTAATGCCTCTATGTGGCTGACAGTCTGCTGACCATTTTGCATCTCACCATAAATAGCACCGCCATTTCCAGCTGACTTATGGTTAACGATATGGCAATTTAATTGACAGTTTTTGGCATATTTAAGCTCAAAGGCTCCACCAGATGTGGGATGAACATAATTGTCGCCATCAAAGGTAAAACCTTCCAATTTGATATCTTCAACTACGGCATTTTGATGAGTCCCTTTAATAATAAAACGACCGACAGGCATATCATTAATGCGAGTATCTTTGATAATACACGTGGTTTTCTCGTTAAAGCCGATAATGCTCACACCTGAGCCTAACACCACAGTATTTTTCAACATGTACTTACCACTGATGGCACTCTCACTCACAAGGGGAAACAGCAATATGGTGGTATTTTCTGCTATTTGAGTATCATGACCACAATTAAACAGGGCATTAAATTCAGTTTGACAATAAATGGCGCAAACCTTGCCACCATAACCGAACCTCCTGGATACGTCATCAATATAAGCCTTAACTGCCGCTTGAGTCGGCAAAACAGTCTCCGAAGCAGCCTCTCCTCCTAAGCTAACATCATTAGAAAAATCGGTAATTTCAAGCGAACTTTGGAAAGCTAGCCCCTCTTCAAGAATCACCTTTTTAGCCGTTAACTCCTGCGCTACATGCACATTGCCGTTGACATCTAAAGTGGCTGTTGGGGTTGGACAATGGAGGCCTAGTTTACCGTCAGCAGTCACAATAAGCGCCCTTTGCTTATCAGTGGTCGTGGTATTGCTTAACTCTGATAATGGAGGATTACTGACATCAACAATCAATGCAGGCTGTTCAGTATCAGCACAAATATGCATTTTGGCCTGAGTCTGCTGCTTATCCAGCCCAAGCGCTAAACTTTGATCAAACTGAGCCTTACCTTGGAATACACTACTGCTATTGACCGTTAAGCTGCTTTCAAGTGTCGTAGGCGGGCAAAGCGTCACACAAGCCCCCATATTGGCAACGGTTAAATTTCCCTTTAACGTTGTATGATTCCCCACATCCAAATTAGCACTAAACGTCACATTTTCCACAACATCTAAGGTGCTTAAAAAGTGGCAGGCTCTGTTAACATCTAAGGTGTTCTTCAACGTGGTTTTACCCACAACCTCTAAACTGTCTTGCAACACGGTATTATCACCAACGGTAAGATCTGAATGTAAAATCACATCCCCCCAGACATCAGCCCCCTGAAATTGAGTCACCCTACCTCTAATTTCAACGGTATCTCTAACAAATAACGTTCCTTTTATATCAACCTGACCACTCACATCCAATTCGACTTGAGGATTATCCGTGCCAATTCCCAGCTTTCCTCGGGCAAACACAACCGGGGCCTCATTTTCGCTGATAATTTTAAAAGCACTCGCATAACTATTTTGAAATAAGCACAACTGCGCCGTTCTTGCAGCATCATTATCCGGATAGTTTATATCACCTATCACCGTTTGGCCGTTCAGCTCTGTAAGGCCGTGCACCTTAATGTTACTGCTAAATGTCGCCAGTTGATCAACGTATAAACAGTTATCTAAATACGCCTGACGTTTAACATGCAAGTCTTGATTTATCTTTGCGGTGCCAGCCACGACCAATTCAGCATCGGGATCAGCAACCCCAACGCCTAGCTTCCCCTGTTTAAAAATTAATCCACTGTCTTCATCGCCGACAGTATCAATTTTAAACGCCGCTTTAGTAGGGTCAATTTGTTGAATATGCAATCGAGCAGTAGGTTCAATAGTGGATAAGCCTATGTCACCAGAAACCAATAAGTTATCCCTAAAATTAGCCCTTTTATCCACCGTCATTGCCAAGCCTGAAACATCATCACCCTGAATATGTAATTCATCATCTACAGTCATTTTTCCAGTGACATTCACGGTCTGGCTAAACTCTGCAGTGCCTGAAACCACCAGCGCGTTATTAAATGTACCCAAGCCCGTCACCGTCAGTTCACCAGTGATATCAACCCCATCTGCAACCGCTAATGACTGACTAAACGCCCCATGCCCAGTAACATTCAGTGCGTTTATCCCCTCATCACCACTATGACTCACGGTCAAGGGGCCTGTCACATTAACCGCATCATTTAAAAATGTTACACCGTTCACCGTAAATATATGTGAGACTTGAGCCTTGCCTAATACCTCTAAGGCATTGTCCCCTTCAGCCATATGTTCAATTCTAACCTGACCTGAAATCTGTGCATCACCTAACACATCAAGACTTTTATCCCCAAGTGGGGTATTAATGGCCAACTGACCAGCACTGGCGTGAATATAATCAAGGCTGTCTGTTTGTACTATTTTTAAAGGTATCCCCGCCACTTGCTGATTTAAGTTCAGCGTCTCTTCAGTTGCGTTGAGTAAGGCATTAATATTAAAATGGCCGAAGATATCTGTCTCGCCATAAACAGTCACAGGCACAGGTGCTGATGCATGACCGAAAGAGGCTCCCGCCTCTGCCACGCTAAACATGGTATTTCCAGATTGATCGTTAAGCACATTCAAGCCAGATAAAAAGCTGGCCTGCTCATCAAATTGACTGGCCGCCCCCACATGAAATGCCACCAGTGGCTCACTAACATGAAAGCCTAGCTTATCAGCTTTGCTGGCCATCAAGTTCGTCACGGTTGTGCCATCTTGATGCTTAATTCGGATAGCTTTAGGTATGCTGGTATCAGAGGTCAGGCAAAAACGTGCATGTTCAGCCGAATCACTGGTTATATCATGACCCAATTCACCAATCGAAAGATGCTTACTAATACTGGCATCGGCTAACTCAGATACAAGGCTGACGGTTAAATTGTTAACCTGGCTATTGCCGCTAACGTGCAAATTGACCGGGGTATTATCATTGCCTAAATCCACTAAACCTTGTTTAACTCGGATCACATCTTTATTTTCATGATCCTTAACCAATAATGCCGAACTGTCTGCACCTGCCGCTTTGACTTGCAAAACGGCATCGGCAATCACCTCATCGGTGACACCGACAGCAAGTTTATCCCTGACATTGGCCTTGTGTGCTGATAACTGGGTTTTTGCATCCAATTTGCCATAAACGTGGGTGTGCTGTAATGATGTTAGCCCCTTAACATTAACATCTAAATTAAAGGTCGCAGCAGCTGCAGAAACAGGCCCCGTCTCGGTGGTGGTTTCCGGCCCCACCACTAACGTTCCAGTTTGACTTAAGCCATTAATCGTTGCAGAGCCTGCCGTTAATTCGCCCAAAATATCGATCGACTTCGCCGTGATAGCCTCATTAACCGTTAATGTATCACCCACCAGAGTACGAGCCATTAACTGAATATCTGCGTCTGCGCCATTGTCTGTCACTTTCACTACGGTTTTATCATTTTTACCTATCCTAACCAGTTCACTTTCACCCGTACTGTAAACATCAAGCTTAGCGCGAGGAGTGGCGATGCCAATACCAAGCCTTGTTTCCACCGACAAACTATTGTCTACTCCGTCCATCAAGGCGCTGCTGCCTATTCTGACATTGCCGCTAATATCCAATAAATTTTGCGGATCATCATTATGAATACCTACACGCCCGTTACCCTTAACAACCATAGGGGTGGTGTCTTCGCTACTGTCTTCGAGGCGCAACAAATCGCGAGTTTCACTGGCTATATTTCTAATGTTCAATAAAGCATTTGCACTCGAACCAAGTTCACCTATATTCACTTGATCTTTAAACTCTCCGAGCGCTCCAACGGTTAACGTTTGTGTCGCATCTACACTCCCGGTGACATTGATATCCCCCGTGACATCCAGCGCGCCATTAAGCTGAGCATCACCGTGAGCATTTAACTGACCGTCAACGTCAAACTGGCCATTGAATACACTGCTACCCGTGACGGCCAGCGCATGAACTTGACCAGCAGCATTCGTTTTGCCAATCGCCACATCACAGTCAGCCTCATTGTCATGCACACTAAAGGTATTATAAACCTTAAGAGTTTCACTGAATTCAGTTCCCCCTAATACCAATTTATCGGCAATATTAAGCTTGTCATGTTCGATATAACTCGCTCCAGCTAACGCAGCAGGATCGGTTAATGCGATGCCTTTAGCAAAACTGATCCGGCTCTCATTCACCGCAATACCATCATCCAGTTGATTGATCGCTGCATCGATTAAGTCAGCAAAATCATTACCCGTTGGAGTTTCGTTATTCGCAAATTTACTTTTTAAATCATCACGACTGCCAGTTTCTAATGCTTCTTCAACAGGCTTAGTTTGCTCATCACTCATGTGAATTCCTTATATGCTAAATGGTTCGTTAATGGCCAGAGTCAGTTCAGGCTTATGCTTTGAATACGGGTTGATTTTGGCGATATTTATCGGATAATTGGTTTTCAATTGCTCCAGTACTGGGTAGCCAATACGAAATGTTTGCCCTATTTCACCTTTACTGATGCTTTTCGGGGTAATGAGCCTTTCCAGATGTTGATGACACAGTGCCGTAAACAACTCAGCGCTTGTCAGGTTAGAATAAAGTGGCTCCTCCACTTCAAGTAAATTTGTTATTTGCGCCACTATTATCGCTAAGCTCAGTCCGTCCACCTCAGCTCGATGTTCCACTGCTAACCAGATCTTCAAACTCAAACGTATCAGGCAGCTAAAAAGATAAGAATTAACACTAACACCAGGGTAATGACTAGGATTATCAATGAGTTTAACCCTTAATTCATCGATAACCCCCCGCAGACTGGCATGATGTAATATCAATGAATCTTGATCGGTAAGCGAAAGGTTAATTTCAATACTCAGCGCAAGATTTAACAAGCTGCCTTGCCCGCTTTGATTAGGATAAGCCTCAGGGTTCGTATCAATTAGCTGACAAAAATACTGCTTAATGCTGGCAAGATCATCAGCCTCTAACGAGTTGGCATAATCGTCTAGTAAGATGGCATGCTCAGGGGTTAATTTTGCTTTTAACGCCTTAATCACCTCTGGCATTCCCTGATTAAGCAGGTACATGTTCAGTTGGGCATCGACCAGGCTTTCATTACTGTATTCAAGCAACCAGACCATTAAGTCTTCCTGAGACATTTCCCCAACCTCACCGCCGACTTCTTCCAGTAGAAACAACATAAATTGGGTGGGTTCATAGGTGAAATGTCTTAGATATAATGATAAAAGCGTCACTAGCTCTTGCTGTTCTAACGATATTTGTACCGTATCCAAACTGGCTTGAATCGGTTCACGGACAGGTAACACCACCAGCGACTGCTTACTTAAACAATTTAGCCAAGCATAATAAACTCGCTCAAATAAACTCATCTCCTGACGATTGACCCGAATAACTTGAGGGATAATATGTACCGGACAAGACTGCTGAATTTGTGTATTGAGTAGATGATTAAAATGCATTTCTGCTAAGCGCGTCGGCCAGTTTGGCACCACGAAATAAAGTTCATTACGTGCAAAATGCTCTTCGGTACCACCGTGCCTCAATAGCTCGGCTTCTAACAAATAAAAACTTTCCCGATTATTCGTCGCCAGTGGAATTTGTCCAATATGAGAAAACCCCATAAACGTCATGATCCGTTGCGCTAATCCACTGACATAATATTCACTGATATGACTGTGCAAATAGTTTCCTCCCCCAGCACGATGCTTACTTAACTGAGGGTAATGATCAATAATCTTGACCAAATCGATAATTTGTTTTAATCCTGTCAATTTCTCGATAAAGGCATTATCGGTACTGATATCTGAGGGAATAGGTTCAAAGTCCTGTAAATAATGGCCAAACACCGCTCGGTACTTAAGCAGGTTTGCATCTAATGTCGTTTCTGCGAACCGAGCAAGTAAATGCGCCATACTGCGCTGTAATCGATCAAGCTGACTCTCACTTAACACAGGCTCAGCCAACGGTTGAAAGCCCTGTTGCTGATAAGTACTAAAATAATCCCCTAATAAATGTTCCACCCCACTGATATTAGTGATCGGCTGACTCAACTGCGTTATCGGTAATTGGCGCACATCTTGCCAGAAATGAGCAATTTGTACCGACGACAGTGGCTCGCTAGCCAACATACACGCAAACACCTGCGCCAACCTTGTGTAAACGGCTTGTTGAGGTAAGGCTAAGAGTTTTCTCAAATTATCCAGCTGAGCACATTGATCAGTCAGAATCTGATCAAACAAGGTTAAATACCCCTTCAACTGCAAAATGCCAGCCTGCTCTGTCGTGCCTATCGTCCCGTCAAAGCGAGATTCTGCTAACCTATACACCGCCGGAAATTCATGTTGCAATGAGATATATTGATTTAGATTCCGATAGCGCCCACTTATATACTCAGTCAAAAAATCATTATGACCAACAGCATCAATATCTTGATTAGCATTGGGTGTAAAACTGTCCAGTATTGTTTGCTTCTCTGCAACGCTGAGCACATACCCCTGCCCCTCTATCGATAACTCAAGCTGGGCCAGACTTGCTGCAATATCAAACATAGGCACATGATCGGCTGACATTTTCAAACGCCAGTTAAGGTAATTTTTTCCTTGATTAAGACTGTCGCCAGCAACAGGAATAAAGCTGAACGCCATGATTTTTTTTAAGGCGCTCATACTGTCAAGCGCTTCAAAGATGTCCGACGCATAAATGGTGCTAGGCATCACCAGATCTGCCACATCCTGTTCGAGAATAAAACCATGTTCAAGCAAGGGCCCTTGATAAATCTCATCTCCGCTATACCCCGCCTGCTTTAACACATCACCAGAGTAACGTTTAACCGCTGCAGAAAGCAGGTTTTGAGTACGCTTAAATACCTCAACAACGGTATTAAGGGGATCATCGATACGTGTAAAATCCAATGAAAAACCAATAACCACCTTATGTTTTTCAATCGGTATAATGGCATTAAGATCTTGATTAACATTTCGTTCAGATAAAAATTTTTGTCGCACAATGTCATATAGAGCATGTTTTTCTTGCGGGCTTTTGTCTTGCCAGTGATCGTCTAAATCCACTCGAATATTCAGGCTGCCACTCGTTGAGTGCTGAGTACTATCAAGATTGTTTACCGTAGAAAAACTCGCATTTTTTATACCGGGAATATCGATAATAGCCCGACGATGATCCGCCAGAGTCACCGAGTTTGAGGGTAATATTTGTGGCGCTAAATAAAATGCCTGCTGATTATCATCGTCATCATCTGCGGGATTAACCGCGAGTAAATCAGCAATAGGAAAGTCCAGTCGATAACTTAAATCTGAGATAACAAAAGCCAGAACTTCCAATAAAGTAATGCCAGGATCGGCCGTGTTATGATCGCTCCACGTGTCACCGCAAACCGTTTGGAGCAGCGATAACGCCCGCTCTCTTAACAACACGCTATTTTGGCCATTTTCAGCCAAAGTAAGATCTGAAAGTTCAACGAGGTTTTCTTGTATCATAATCATCCCATATAAAAGACATACGTCGGCGGTCTATCAGCCAAACAGGTGCAAAGAAGCCCAGTGACTAAACGACGTTGCTTAATGTATTTTGTGAAAGGTTTAATTGAATTTAGTGAAAGGTTTAATTGAATTTCACCAACATGGCGCGATCATCAAACACAAGGAACTGGGTGTTATAATCGTCTTGACTAACCCACAGTAAAGTCGAGCTCTAAGCGGTATTTACCTATCCCTTCAAATAACTCCACATGGGTATTAAATAAATTAATTTTATGATTAACTTTAGATACCAACATCGCCTCAAGTTCACTGGGTTCAATCCGATTATCAGCGAGGTTTTTCGCACTATAGCGTTTAACCCCTCCCTTGGATAACGCTTGCCTAGCGCGCATCACATATATTTTTTCTAGCGCCAAGTGCCGCTCTAGCACCATCGACAGCTCAGTCAGATAGATGTCTGTTGCTAAGCCGGTATGGCTGGAATGAACCCCGTTCCAGGGCGTCATATAATCAACAATAATTTGATTAAGCTCACCTGCTACGCTTTCAATATCAAAATCAGAGGATATTTTAGCAAATAACTCCAGCTCAACCTCTTCATACACGGGATCATATACTTGACTTATCACCCCAAGCGGGGCAACTTGTTCCACATAGCGCTGTATTTTTCGTTTTAAATAGAGTGGCACTTTAGGTTGTAAAATTGCGGGGTTATGGTTTACTGGCACAACAATCATGGCCACCTTCACTGCGCCACTCACCACCTCACTACTATCAATCTGCCTCTCAGGAAAACAGCGCACCAAATATAACTCGGGAAACTGTGCCAGCACCAAATGTTCATAATCCCAGGCGGTTATCGCCCTATTTTTATGTCTTAGTCGTTCACTGGCACGGATAGCCAGCTCAGATCCCGGCTCAGCACTTTTACCGCCAAAAGAAGGATAAGGCTGTAACACTTCAACAATGTTAGGATCGGGCACCACTAAATCGGTAATACTTTGCGCCGCTAAAGGTTGGATAAAATGACTGGGATCATTGTCTAAGCCCACCAGCTCAACCTCAACTCCCTGAGCATATATCTGCTTAATGCGTGAATAGAGGGCAAAATCCCCATTGTTAATTCCTTGTGGGCTAATAGACAAACGGATCCAAAAACGGCTGTCACCCATAAAGTTAGCCCCGATAGTCAGCTCAGGTAACTCAAAGGTGATCACACCACTATCGAGCAATTTATAAGTCGAATCTTCGATAATACGAGCACTATTAGGATGACTGCTATCAAAGAATACCCAGCCTGACTCAGTCAAATAATGCCAGTCAATGTTAGGGTTATCGCTAATGTTGCTGCCATCGACAGGATCAAGCTGAAAATATAAACGGAATTGTCCCGGTGTCACCACCCTAGATAACCCTATGTACAAACTCCCCAGTGCATCCAACGGGGGTAATAAGGCAATGCCGTCAGTATCCCGCCTTTGGATCACAGGACTTCCCAGCGGATGAATATAGTGCAATTTATGTCGATTATGGGACTCATCCAACGTAAATTCAGCTTGGGTTTGATAATTCAGCAACAAAGAATCCAACGCAGGAGTATAAGGTTGATACACTTCAATAGGAGTGGGTTCTACCTCATCTTTAGTCTGGTTAACTCCCTGATTATACAATGGCATATTCTTATAAGCGGTATATTGCACTACCTGAGAATACTCACTGTGGCCAAAATCATTATTACTCAGCGTCAAGCTGAACCATTTAGGCCAAGCTCGGGCGCGCTTTTCCTCTAAGGGCAAATCATGATATGAATACCCATTCGTTTGCGGTTGATGAATAAATTTCAGTTGATGTTGGTCAATATTATTTACCGGTGCATTACTGCTAAATAAGCTCTGCCCCAAACTAACTTGAGCCAATACATCTGAGTGGGTGATATCCACTAAGTTTTCTTGCCAGTTAAGCTCGGTATTACCCGTTAAATACTGCCGATATTGAATATACGCTAAGTAATATTGCTGCCAATCTTGCGGCCGATCGAGCCAATTAAAGGTGACACTGGCCTGCTCAACCTGCTTAACCAAGAGCTCAGGATGAGTAAACTCAAACACTGACGCAATTCTAGGCTCTAAGGTAAAAGGGGTAAAAGGACTACTGGTATCTAAGTTAGTACTGCTATTATTGGCAATCACCCCCCCCACGTCATTGACGGTCACATGCAGACTAATACGACTAAAACTGCCGCTTCTGAGCAAGCTAAGCATTGGACTTTCAACTTCACCATAGCTGCCAGCATACATGTGTGGTTTCAGGACAAAAGTAATAAAGGGCTCTTGAGACAATATTGCCTGCTCTTCTGCCGATAAACTGTCGTCAAAATACGTACTCACTGGTGGAAATAAGCTTTGTAACACAATAACAACCTGCTTATCTGTTGCATCAACGCTGCAAAAAGGCACATCAGCATTCAAGGAAAGCATGCCTTCAGCACCAGAAATGGCCAGATCAAAATATTGCGTCATATCAAGAAAAGGGAACACGACCCCTTCCTTTTCAGCAAAATCGATCTTTAATGTCCGCAGTCCACCGCTTAACATGAGTGCCGGCGATGATAGAGTAAAACCGAGTTCCGGCGTGCGCTGCCTTTCTGGGTTCACCAAGGCGGTTTCACCAAACGTCAATATGCCATCATCTGGTATCGTTATGCCTTGCTCGCGATCTCGAGCAAACGTGAGCAACATACTCCCATGCTGTTTATGCCGTGATAACGACAACACCTTGTCCACCTGAACATGATTCAATACACAATTACGCTTGCTTTGATACACTAAGGCGCCACCAGCCTGATCTTCACCGCCATTAAATTGTGTCCCTTTTAACAAGGTCATCGAAGCGACATCGTCACTAAGGGCCAGCACCAGATGACTTTTATCCGCCTTGGGCGGCCTAAGCTTAAAACCCAGTACATCGCGATAATAATGTTGCTGATGCAAACCAGTAAAGCGGTTAAATTGTTCAAAGGGGTACTGCATCATGGTAAAAAACGCCAATAACCCGGCAATATCTGGACGCATCGCCAGTGCTTTTATCTCAGCATTAACAGGCTCTCCCGCCAATAAAGCTTGCAATCCTAGCCCCTGAGCAGTATCTGGCAGTGCCGATAACCAGCTGTCGGTGATATTTTGGGTTGCACCATCGACAAAACCCAGTTCATTGGCAAACGCACGCATATAAGCCAGCCACCCAGTCAAGCTGCGCTCTTGCATGCTAAAATAGTTTGCCGCAAGCTGGGCTAAGTCTCTTGAATTTTGGTTGTGCCCTAGGGCTTGATTAACGCTGACAAGGGTATCCGTCACCACTGTTGCGAGATTGGGATTGATTATTGAGGTCATTACACGATCCTAAAAACTGAATGCAAAGCTGCATGTATACCCAAGCCACTTCAAGGTGCTCGTTTCAGAGTCCCAATAGGATGGCTGAATAAGGCAGTGATTGAGAGAATGGTTGTTCCCTTGTTGATAGCACTAACGCAGTGCAGGTATTCTCTGGGAAGTCCCGCAGGGCATGGCTAATTACCTTAAATAATTCACCAATTCAGAGCCCCTTAGGTTTTTCAATTTACAGCAGGCTATCCTTCACTCAAATAAAACGGAAACACCATATTACCAATACTATTTGTTTGTTTAATCAGATATTCCAGCTCTATATTCAATAAGCCCTCATACAAATCACTGCTATCAAAACTGATGGTTTGTAAGCGGATCCTAGCTTCATTTTGCGCTATCGCCTTGGTGATCTCTTCCTTTATATCGGCCAAGGTCTCGCCAGTTGGAGCATGAAATAAAAACTGCTGCAACCCGCAACCGAAGCCGGGTTTAAATAAACGTTCGCCAATCTGGCTATTAAGTAAAATATAGATACTTTGCTGAATAAGTTGTTCATCCGCTAGCATTTCTGGCCCAACACTTGGAGCACGAAATTGCGGCGGGAAGGCCCACCCCGTTCCAATAAGAGCATTAGCACTCATGATGTTATCTCCACTTTGTCAGCCACCTTGATATTGACATTACCTCCAGTGTTAAAATCGATATTGTCGCCCAAGGCAATACTATTTTTGTCATCTTTACCTTTAGTTAAAGCAATATTTTTATCGCTAAGTGTTAGTGACATTAATTTCTTACCTTTTTTATCTTGCGTTGCAATACTCAGTCCTTTCTCCCCCGTTCCCATCTGTATGACAGACTGAGGTTTATCTTTTTCTTTGGCACTTAAAACAACAGACTTATAAGCATCAAAAATCAAAGAAGCCGAAGAAATTTTCTCTCCTTTATCATTCAAGCCTTGCAGATAAATCCCAGGGGTTAACTGCCAGCTCTCTGAAGGTTTATTGATTGGATTATGCGTGGCACCCACAATCACCGGATAGCGACTGTCACCACCCACAAACGCGACCACCACTTCATCGTCTTCATTAGGAAGAAAATATAGGCCTGACTCTTTACTCGCGTGAGGTGACAACAATCGGGCCATCACCACTTGTTTCTTACCACTACTAATACCCGGCAACCAAACTGGCACTTGGTGCATGTCATCAGGCCCCTCCTTAATGTTACCCACTTTCCCCATAAGGTGCGGCACTGGTGGCGGTGTTAACCAATCTGAAAACAAACTGTGATGCAGATGCAGTCCCAGCGTGATATATAATCGCCAGCCTTGGGGGGTAATGTTGTGCTCTATGGCGGTCACCACATATTGACCTGAAAACACCTCCCCAAATTCAGATAAATCTAACGCCTCCATCAATTGAATCTTAATCGCGGCTGAGAACACCCCCACATTAATACTGAGCTGCCCCTGAAAACGGTCAAGTTGTCGATAAATCAGCTGTGCATTTGCCCAAGAGTTCAGTTCCTCTGCGGATTTAGGCTCGGTAAAATGGCCGATTAAGCTAGCTTTTACATCCTCTGTCAATGGCTTGATTAAGTCGGTCGGCACACTGCTTTCCCCCGGTTTGCCCGCTATCATCTCTTGCTTATCAATAGCCCAGGCCATAGCAGATGCAGACTTAATTTGAGAGCGACTATCTTGATGTAAACTAAAACTTTCAATCCCACTGCTTTCCCTGCGAATTTTATGTACCTCCTTCGCCTTCTTCCACGCCATTACCTTGTTCATCGCTGGCGTCGGCACAAAGAAAAAACCATTCGCCAGTATGCGCGCCATCATGCCCCGCCAAGGGGTTTGCTGATAGATAACATATTGCTGGTTAGCAATGGATTTTGTCGCCTCATCAAGATCAATTTTGCTAATATTAGCTTCACTCAATATAGCCTTAATAATGGCGCTATCATCTTGTTGTTTTTTCTTATCAAACAACTGATTTATCGGACCTTCGGTTAATTTAATCACCTCACCGTGAGCGATAATGTCGACATAACTTTGCCCGTCAATACCAATCGTTTGCCCAGTGATTAAGCCACTAAAAATTAACTTTTTAAGCGGATTATCCTCGGTGGTTAGTTGCGCATTGATGTTAATCTCTTGGCCTGTGCTCAAAAAATCTGCCTTTGCAAGATTATAGGTAGCAAGCGCCAGATCTTCATCAGCCTCATCCTGAGCAAGGCCAGTCATGCGTATTGTCAACTCAGGGATCTGATTGACTCCGTAAAAACAGCTCAGAGATATCACCTGAGACGTGATGTCTTTATCACCGATTAAAATGTTGTAATCAGCCACGGTCTTAACTCCTTATGCTTCGAGGCTTTCATCAGCTATCCAGTTCACTGGCTGGTGGCATTTTTACCTGGGTGCCCGGTGTTGGTTTGCGGACACTATCCATATCATTTTTTTTTGCCAACTTGGCGGTTTTACCAGCACTGCCATATTTCGTCACAGCAACGGCTGCCAATGATGCCCCAGCAAGCAATAACACATTCTGCGTCATTAACATCGGGCTTATCCCCATGCTTTTTGCTGCTGCCTCGCCTGAGCCAGCATATGTAAACTCACACTCTACCCGTGCTTTAATGCGATCGCCAAACGCATCCACCAATTCATTTTTCACCCTCATGTTGGTTAATAAGCCATGAAAGGTCCCGCTTGCGGTATCCATGAATGGCATATTCTTAGACTGAATAGACAGAAATAACGGTTTGTTGGTTGTGCTATCCGGACTTTTGCATAACTGAGTGAGTTTTTTAATCTGTTTTTCAACACTATAAGGCAATGAACCACTTTTAGGATTTAAGAAGAGCACAGGGGCAATAAACGGCGTACCAAAGGTCGTATCATCTAATATAAACGTCACTTTCAACGATGAAGGCTTAGAACCGGAAAAACTGCTATTACCCTCGCTATTAATGACCTTGGCACTGCTCAAACAGGCATCATAACTGACATCTAAGCTTTCTTGAGAAAAAGGCAAGGTCACACTGCCCTTTTTATCGCTTTGTTTCTTATCTGCATACCCAGTAATTTTTAATACGGGCAACGACATACGACTCGCATCAATAAAATTTGACATAGATTATGGCCTTTTTCGTTGATGATTCTTTTTATACTCGGTCGCTAAATAGTGACTTAAGGCTTCATCAAAAGGGGCTTGGCAACATGCCATAGACTCGACTTTTTTTGACATTTCTCCCAATTGTTCTGTTAATGCTTTCACTTCGTTTTTAGTCTGATCCTCGGTGAGTTTTTTCGCGTTCCCTCCCACGACTTCACTGCTCAAGGTGACGTTATTAACACTTGTACTCGCTTGTTTATTTTGTTCCATTTGCGATATACCTATACGTTTTTCGTCAGTTTAAGCGGCAGGTATTTGATGCCCGAATAAGTAAAACTCATCGACTCAATCAATAAATCATTACTGCCTGCATTCAAGCCATCCCAATCCCAGGATTCAAGATAAGCATTGCTCACCAGCCAGGCATTCATTGGAATATTATCTTCATCTAATATCGAGACGAGAATATCTTTACGTAACAGCCGCGTCTCCCAAAACAGGGATTCGGCAATATTCGCCGATAATAAAGGGCTCGGGGCGGTAAATACCCCGCGCTTGAGTACTAAACTTTGAGCAGGTATTTGATTATCTAAACTTGTCATGCCACCGCTGCGGGTGATGCCACGACTCATTTTCAGTCCTGAGACGTCTTTAAATTCAATATCAACTGGGTTTGGAACACCTGCGGTCATGATCACCACGGCAAATCGGTAACCGACCAAGGGTAAACCGCGATCTATTAACATAACACTCCCCGTTAGATAAAATATAAGCGCCCCTCACGAAGCGCTTTATGGCATCTTAATACCAATCAATATAAAAAAGTGATGGATATTACTTAAACTCAATGCTGATTTCATCAGCCATTAACTCTAATGACTCAACACTGGCTTCATTGGAGCCACCATTAAAACTCGGTGCAGTCAGCTTCTTAGGAAAAGCATTTTTCACCGTCCAGATCACTAAATCAGCATCATTGTCATCCACAAGCACCACGGTGATATCCTGCTTTTCGACCTTGTTAAGACGAATGGAACTCAACCAGTCATAAAACATACTCTTGGTCCGAACCAGGCCACGTTTCATGGTAATATTGACATCAGTAGATTGCCCGGGCATGTGTTTTTTACCAAAGCCATCCTTATATGTAATGGTATCGACGCCAATATCTAAGCCTGAGACCTCAGAAAAAGCGACGCTATTGGTATCATCCCCAGTAATACTGACGCGGAAACGATAAACGGGGATCGGGTAATCTTTTTCAATATCGGCTACTGTCGTTGCCATAAAATACACTCCAAAATAGGTTAAGATGGATACTGGACTCGCTCGCTGCCTTCAGCAAAGCTATAAAGCCCAGCCCATGGTGAGTTAAGTAAACAGAAGGTAAATCACACTAACGAATGTTAGCCTTCGAGGCTTTTATGTGAAAACGTCAACACAATAAACTCGGCTGGGCGCACTGCCGCTAAGCCTATTTCAATGTTCATGATGCCGTTGTTGATATCGTCTTCGGTCATGGTTTGGCCAAGGCCAACATTCACAAAAAATGCTTGCTCTGGAGTGGCACCGAAAAATGCTCCCTGCTTCCACAAATTATCCAGATACCCCTCAATGGTGGTTTTAATTTTTAGCCAAGTAAACGGCGCGTTTGGTTCAAACACGGCGAAATAACTGGCCTTTTTGACCGACTCTTCCACCATGTTAAACAAGCGGCGCACCGGCACATAACGCCATTCGTTACTGTTGCCATCTAAGGTACGGGCCCCCCACACTAAGGTGCCTTTGCCCACAAAGCTGCGAATGGCATTAATGGATTTACCGGCATTCACATCGACATTTAAATCTTCCTGCTCACCACTGTCGATACTGATACTGGGCGCAATAACTTGTGCCAGCGCCACATTGGCCGGCGCTTTCCACACCCCATGTTGACCATCGGTTTTTGCCATCACCCCAGCAATCGCCGCGCTAGGGGGGAGCTGTAAATAATGCTTACTGAGTAAGGCCTTAATTTGGTTATAAGCTGCAGTGGAGCCAAAGCGATAAGCTGGGTTATTCAAGGCCGAAAGTGGCACCACCTGTGTACCATTTTCTTTGACCAAAGTATGTTGTCCAACGGCGACACGTGTAGCATCGGCTTGGGCATTATCGATAGCCTGCCCCTGCAGGTTCAAGGTCAACGATCCATCAGCGGTTCCTTCTGCCTGATAGAGACCATATTGCGGTATATTTGCAATGCGCTGGCCCATAGTAGCAATATTCGTTATGTCCACCGCATAACCGGCAAAATCGACATAAATCTCAGCAAACAGCTTCACAAAAAATGCTGCATGAAATCCCCCCCCAATGTCATAACCGAATGCATTAACACTCACTTCCATAATCGTAGGAGTAGCAGGCACAGTAGCATCAAGGGTTAATGCAAATAAGTCTGGCGTGCTTGTGTATAAAGCATAACCACTCCATGGCATATTAACGCTCACCCTATCTTCATCATAACTGCGCGCCACTGAAGTGCGTAAATAAGGATAATACGCCGCACCATACTTAAGCCCCTGAGTGATCTTGTCGCGCATTAGGCTAGCGTCGTCGCGAATGTGGCCGCTTTGCTGCACATCCACCAGCGCAAAACGGTCTTGCATACTTTCGCAATGCTGCAACGACGCATTGTGTACATCGTAGTGCGCCTGTGCACCCAAGCAGATACTTTCAGGGCAAGAGATTAACGTGACTTCATCAATCTTCTTTAACGCGGATATCGCGCTGATAAAACTATCTTTATCCGTAGTTGCTTTTACATATCCAGCAATACTCACCACATAACACGTGCCGCCACCATTGGCAAAAAAATGAGCCACCGCTTGATACAAAAAAAACGGTGATAGATTGGGATTGACAATTGTCTCACCAGTACCTGTGCCCACAGTATGCTGTTTAGGGATAACAAACTCACCCGTTGCAGTATTGTGACTAACCGTGACCGCCTCGTTAAACTGCCCACCAAAAATCGCCATAAACTCCATCATATTGGTGATACGTTGGGGCAGATTAAGCAGAGTGTCGCCTTTACTGTCTTTTGTAAGCTGGGTGTAACCGATAAAAGCCGGTATCGCGGTGGGCACTTCTGCCACCGAAGGCGAAAGCAGTGACCTTTCTTTTACATAAACGTCTGGCGTTTTATATTGAGCCATGGATGTTCCTTATTAAGGTTGGGTTGGAATTAAATAAGTTGAATAAATAAAAATATATATAGGGGATAAAACAAGTAAGCTACGCCACATCAGTCCCATATAAGGTGTTCTGAATGTGCTGGGTTTCATCTGAAAATAGGCTGATATTAGGATGGCTGTTTAGCTTAACTATCCCTTGTAAAGATAAGACGTCGCTAGACACGATTTGTGACACACATTATTCTAAAAAAGGGTAATGCTCAGCGTGACTTGGGCCCCCCGCTAAACAAAATGACACTTAGGGGCAATCGGCTTGAAAGTGCCTTCGCCATCATACGTCGCGGTGGGATCGGGCTCAGGCGCTTTTGGCGGAGCAACAAGTTGCGAAGGCTGGGTAACGGTTAATTGTGCCTGATAACGCTTGCCTTTAATGATATAGGCTTTTTGGTCTACTACTGTTTTAGTGCTGAGTTGAGAAGCATCCAGCTGCACGATTTTAATTTCGCCAAGGCCGGGTACATTATGCCCTTGCTTGATATATGGGCAAGCCTGGGCGACCGTTTGCGCTTCATCCCCCTCTACGCAATGCTGCTTGCCCTCTGTGGCGCTTCTACTTGTGCCCGTCATGGTAGCCGGAGGCAAGGGGCCTAAAAACATTATTCCACTAAAACTGCCAATATCAAATAGAGCGTAGTCACCCGTTTTAATTACACTGGTTGGCATAACACCTCCTCATTTATATGCTTATCTGGCTTAGACAAATCATTTACCCTGTATCCCCCCCATATCTCAACAAGATGGCGTGAATGTCACCTATCTTAGCTGCTCACTTAAGACTCGCGAGTAATGTAAGGGCCAGTATTGGACACCATGGCCCAACTGTGATTACTCACTTTATCCGTGGCAATGGCCGTCACCCCCGCCCGAATGCAATCGCGCCAGTTATCGCGACTATTGGCGATATAGGCTCTGGTAATGAAATTCGCTTGCGAAAACGTCAAAATGGTTTTGGTCCAGATGGCGCTATCTCGGTTATAAATATGAAAATTAAAAAAATCCGATTGCCTACCCTCGGCGGCATCACCGTGGGATGCTTTAAACGTGATTTTGCCAAAATTTTTCGTCGTCATGGCTATCATTCCTATTCACATTTTACCGGATGGATGTAAATGTTCTTGGTTGGGATAAGGTTAAAAAAGCAGGGTATTTGACTCACACGGTCTCTAAACTACTTGAGCTATCAAGGGGATCGGTAGATAATGAACCTATTCATGCGATTAAAAAATCAATACGATGACTCAAGATTATCCACTGCGCTGGCAACAAAGGTTTCAAAACTTTAGTAAGGCATTTAACCTTTTACAATCGACCATCATACTTGAACAGCCCACAGTCATACATAAAATAAAAACCAGCTACTTCCCCCTCCTTCAAAGCTTGCACAACGATGTTAACGATAAACTTTAAGTAAACCATGAAAAAATTCGTACCATCCTCAACTCGCACCGAAAACCATGACACAGGTTTACCCCCAAAAACGCTAGCACTCATAAGCACAAGTCTTATGGCCTATCCACAAATCGAACAAGTGATTTTATTTGGCTCCCGCGCCAAGGGCACACACAAACCCGCACAGGTGTCTTGGTTATTGGCATAGATCGAAAGCGGTGTTGAGAGTCAAATTAACAGCAAAAAATAGGATGTCCTGACTATTTATTAACGTAAATTTCAAAGGTGATAAATGGATCTCAATGGGGATGTAGCGCCTCACTTTGCAGTTTTCCCTTGCACCATTTTCCACTGCTGTGCTTAACTTTAAAGGCACACATGGCATCCCAGCGCCCACTCACTCCGCCGTATTGCCGACGAAAAGCTTTTGCGGATAACATCCAAGCGTCAGACGCTATTCCCAGTTCAGTTAATAATTTAGGCCGATGTTCATCAATCGATCCTCTTTTATCAGGCCTAATGGCTCTGCCCGTCCAATCAATGAGCTCAAGGTAATCACTGAAATGAAAAGGAATACCCTGTTGTTTCTCTGGGGAGATCGCACCATCAAAGCTTAGTAAAGGTTTAGCTAACATCGGCTCTGTCGAAGATAAATCAACATCTGATGGAGCTTGGTCTATGGCAGTTCGATGATCACCATCATGGATCTTAAATAAGCGTTCAGCGTTAGATAGTTCGCGTATTCGTTCCTGAATTGAAGTAAAATCAGCATCTTGCAAGGAATCAGCAATGCCAGCACGAATTGGGTTCAGGTCAACATACATCATGCAAGCTAACAACGCCTGCTCATCCAACAAAGCCTGACTTTTAAAGCGCCCCTCCCAGAAGGCCCCTTTACAGCCATCCTCTCTATTTGCTTTGCGCGCTATCCCTTCATTAAGGCAGCGCATAAACCAACTAATACTGGATAAACGTTCATGCCACTTAGTAATCAATCCATCAAGTAACATGCGCTCACCGTCACTCAAACTGTCACCTTTAAGATATTTAGCCGCCACTTCATGCCCATGAAACAACTGTAACCAGCGGCTAATCACGTCTTTAGGGTTCAACCTCTGCGCCCCATCAACATCGATTTTAAGCACCAAATGATAGTGATTGTTCATTACCGCATAAGCACACACATCAATGCAAAAAATAGTGGACAAATCCTTTACTCTATCGACAATCCAACCTCGTCGATGCTCATAACTTTGTCCCGTTAACCCATCTTCACCACATAGAAAGGCGCGGCGAACACAGCGATTTATCACATGGTAGAAAGGGGTTGATTCCGGTGCAATCAATGCACGTCGAGCAGTAGTCATATCTTCACTCTAACAAGGTTTCTCAAACCATAGATAAAGACTAGTAGAGGGTCGATCATAAAGCAAAAGTTATGCCTGTCCTTTCTTTTTGACATAGAAAGGCGCGGCGAACACAGCGATTTATCACATGGTAGAAAGCGGTTTATTCCGGTGCAATCAATGCACGTCGAGCAGTAGTCATATCTTCACTCTAACAAGTTTTCTCAAACCATAGATAAAGATTAGTAGAGGGTCGATCATAAAGCAAAAGTTATGCCTGTCCTTTCTTATTTTTTTTTTATATGACCTGCTCAAATCCCACATATTAACACAGTACCATTTTCCCTAACTAACCTCGGATTTGGCGAAGGTATTGTTACTACATGATTTTATTTTAGCTCTGCGTTCTCGTCCCCTGTTTCCTGTCGCTGTATTTGCCGTTTTACGGTGTGTATGTTTGCCTTTTCGTTTAGAAGCGTGTCGTTGTACGTAATTGCCACCCCGTTCTTATCCGTTTCCATCGACGCTTTAAGTTGTTTTACTTCATCAGGTGATAAGCCCTTCATTTCGACGTTTGTTTGTCTCAGCGTTATGTTGTTGTTGTTTACGGTTGCGTCTCTATATTTTTTGTCTAGGTATGTGTCGCCTATGTTATCTTTCGCTGGTGAAGACAACTGGCCTAAGGTTGTCGTATCTTTGTACGGGTACAGGTCTGACGGGTTGGACCATGTCCTACCTATGTTGGGACCGTCTATTATTTTCCGTATCCATCTGTTATTCTTCCCGTCTTCGTACAGCCCTTTTAGATCATGTCGTGTATCTGTTCCGCCTATTTTCTGCGCAGTTTCGTACGTGTCCTTAAGGTCGCCATCCGATGATTCTATTTTTACGTCATGCCGCATAGCCTTAGGTAGTAATTCCCAACCGGTATCCGCTGCGTCGCTATTAGCGGCCAGATCTATCATCGAGCCGTTTTGATTCAAGGTGTCATAAGTAGTTCCACCGTGGTCCGTTGATGACCATTTTTTCGGTGCATGGAAAATATTAGATAGATTTCCGGTGAGGCAATACATGTATTTTTTAATTACCTCTTCGACATCGTCTTCACTAACTGTTTGAGACTGCCATAATTTTTGGATAGTTTTTTCTATATGACCCGTTTGTTGTGCACTATACGCAGCTTTAGCATCCTCACTTCGATCTTTGCTTTGGTGGAATGCAGTTATTATTTCCCATACTGTTTGTTTTTTCGCAGTGATTTGAGTTGCGTATATCTCAACCGTTTTCGAATATGGTCTGTAGTGGTTACTGACTTTATTTTGACCGATCGTTTTCCACAAGCCTTGATGCGCCTTTATCTTTTCATCTGATGGGATATAATCTCCGGCCCGTTGTTTAGCTACGGCTCGCATTATTTTTGTATCTTTCGTAACACCATTTGTATAGTAGAGATTCATAGGTTCTTCCGTTTCTCGTTTCTTCAATAAATCAGTGCCATTCGGGTCAGGTTTTTACTCTTTCCCCCACAGTCACCAAAACTAGGCTCAGCTCTTTACTTTTGCCCTGAACCCACAACATTATCCGCCACATCCCCATAAAGCCCCTCAGCCCCATGCAAACATTTCATCCCCTCAATCGCCCTAGCCACATCAATCTCCACCCCACTTCGAACCCACACCAACCACCGTTTGACCCCTTCAACCTCAAGATAAAGTAATGCTCTCATCCGAGGCATTTTGCTCATAAAGCTGCTGCTATTTATTTAGAGGAAGTTGGCTTGATGGTTGGCCAGATTTTCCAGGCGATTGCCAGACCATTAATGGCCTTGTTAGCAATGCGGTAACCTAAAAAATCAAAGCCGGTTTCTTTAATGCGTCCAATAAACGTTTTATAGGGGTGTTAGGTTTGTTTTACTTCTTCTAAAATTTGGTTCATTAACTTAACCACAGTGCGCAGTTGATTTTTTGTCTCACATAAAATCAGCCAGTCATCCACTCTTTATCAAACCGCCACAGGCGTTCAGTAATACTGCAAACCACGTTGGCGGCAATAGGCACCTAACTGTTGATCCATCACATTTAGATATACAGCCCCTAATAAAGGCGAGAAAATTGTCTGGAACAATTTTGAACAGCTTTAGCTGGCCCGAAGGGCAGAAGGCAGGATGCAGGATGCAGGATGCAGGATGCAGGATGCCTGGAGTACAAAGGGTTACCTTGACTAATGCCAATCACCGCGCTAAAGCTCGCCATTCACATTATCTAGGCGTAGGAAGGATTGGGGTGTCATGAGGAAAGACCTGATCACCGCTGTTTTTGCTGACTTTCTTTTTATTTATAATTCACACAAGCCTATATGTTGTGGTGCTATGAGCTTAATGAGTCCCATTCAGACCTGACATCCGGTAATCTTCACACTCGCATTCAACCTCCCTGGCCACCCAAATATTTCAGCCCATTAACTAAATACTCACATCAGGTTCTTTACTGAGTTCTTATCACCGCTTATCGTTATTTTGGAGGGTTGTAAATTCTTCTAGGGCGGTGTCTGACACGTCCTGTATTACTGCTGCTTTCACCATCCCAGCAGTATTTTCTATTAAATTCTTTATGTCTTTTTCGTTTTCAATTGCCTGGTACTCCCTAAACCAAGCGGTCGGGTTATTCCACTCTGTTAAGGCTACATAGCTGATATGCCTAAATTTAAAATAGTTTAAATTATACTGAGCTTTATTATCAAATACATGCTTAGCAATTGTTTTTCCAGTTTCTTTAATACTCTGTAGCACTTTAACATTCCTCGGTAATGTCCTATTTTTAACTTTAAAATATTCTTATATCGTTACAAATTCTGGGTCAGGTTCTTTTTCTTATTAAAACATTTACACTGCACTCTCTACATTAAAAACTAACAAACCACAACCTAACTCGTATTTTTTAAGTCTCAGAAATATCATCCACTCCACCAAACAACCCCAAATAATAAAACATTTCACACGCCTCCCCCTCCCCTTTAACCAAGTCCAATGAAACAAACCCTTCATTAATTAGTATATTGCTAGAGCGTTGATTGTGCCGCCAAACAGAAGTCACTAAATAATCAACTTGCTGCTTTGAAGCCATGCCACAAGCCTGTTGAATGGCCAATTTAACAACCATAGGACCCAAACCCAGCCCCTGATAATCGCAACCCACCCAAAAAGAGAAATGGGCGATCTTGCTATCACCCATTTTTATTTCTCCCATTGGCATTTCATTCAGCTTTTTATCTAGCGCTTCATTCAACTGCCCAGAAAAACCAGCGTCTTTGAATTGACTTTCTTTAGGCTCATCATTAAAGGCCAGCATGCAAGCCCCCACCAAACCCAAATCCGGATGTATTAATGCATAATTAACCTGCTCGAATTCGGCCTGCCATTGGGTAATGGCGGCAGCCACCTCTTCTGGTGTATTTAAATCATACCCCCGTACCATGGCAGCAATATCGGCATCTCGGTATTGCAAATAGAATTCTGCGGCATGATGTTGCGCAAGGGGCTGCAGTGTTAAACCGCTTTCTAAGTCACTCGCACCGTCACCATCAAAATATTCATGGGCATCACAATACGCTTGGTAAGCATTGATAGACTGTTGCAATTTTAAACTCTGGTTATTCTCAACGGTTACTGCAGATTTTTCTTGGGCTGGCTGTGGCTTTTCTTCCGACATGTCTATCGCGTTATTAATACACTCTTGTGCCATAGTATTATCAGCCGTGGCAAGGGCCGCTAATGCTAGGTTATGCCATAGCGCCGCTACGGAATTATGCAATTGCAGTTCGCTAACAAAACACTGTTTTGCCAGTCGCCAGTGACTAAGGTCGATGGCCAACTGACCTAGGTTAAAGGCAAACTTCGCGCCTTCATCAGTTCCATCCGCATCACCGATGGCGGGCACATAATTACGCCATACCAGGCTTAATACCTCACACCATTTTAAGCGCGCCGATATTTTCACCCCTTGTTTTAATAAGCGCGGTAAAAACAGTTGAAGTGCTTCAGGGTCAAATTGACTTACTCTTAAGTAACATAATATTTGCTCTTCGTTTAATGCATTGACCGCCCCTGTGAGACTGTGTATTAACTGTAAACTGTCTGCCGGGTTTTGATTAACCAAGTATTGCTGTGTGGCTTGTAGCGTCATGCCAAAAGAATGCTTCTGCGGATCAAGAACTGCTACCGTAAAAGCAGTGCCATTTATTGCTTGCTGCACCCTTGTGCTTAGGCTACCACGGTGTGCTAACCATTCATTAATGCAATGCAGGTTTACCGGCATTGAAAAATCCGGGTTATTTATTTTTGCCGGCAAACCTGTGTGCTTAATGGCGGGTAAATCTATTGGGCCGGTATCGGCCGCCAATAACAACATGCCTTTTGGGCAGTTTTTATTTAAAGCGCTCAAACAATTTAGAGCTGCAACTGGCAAGAAAACGGGATGATGCGGTATTAACTTTACATACTGGTTTATTTGCAGCTTTAGGAATTCTTGAAGATCTTGAGGCTGTTGTATTAACCAATGATCTAGGTTTGTAATTTTTTCCCAACGGTACAGAATATTTTTGGAAGGCACATTTTTTAAAAGTAAGTCACTTCCCTGCCCTTCAATTATCCCATCACGACTCTGCGTGTTCTTCATCCCTAGTTGTATTCGTTGCATGGGGGATAAGTTGGCTAGTATTTGTTGATTTCTTTTGCTTTTATCTAACGCCTCAGTTGATTGCCCATCACCCTGTAAGGCCACCTCCCCTGCGTATACATGCCCATAATGTACATACAGTAATTCTTGCGGCTGCGTGTTAAATACACCATTGGCAATGACCATTAGCGGGTTATCTATTTCTTCACCCAGTACACTGGAGAGGGGTGAATGTGCAGTGGCATCGAAATTTACAACCCTTGCACGACTCTCTTTCAAATGGGCCTGTAAATAAGGGTGTGCCGCCATTCGCTTACAATTTTGATTATTGGCATCACTTAACACATAACACAGGTTAATGTCGTTTAGGCCATATTCGTTTAATAGTTTAAGTAAGCTCTGTAATACTAAAATGGAGAAACAGCCATTGCCTGCATTGAGTTCTAATACATATTGGGTTTTGCTTTTATCGATTGAACCATTTTGTAAGCCGTCTATTAGATAGTTTACAAGTAAGTGGCAATAGCTAGTAACCATGGCTGTGGTGTACGAAAACTTCTTGTTACTGGTGCTTTCAGCGTGTGATTGCCATAAAGACGACTTTGAAAAAGGCATAAATTCCAGTGCTGCCCATTCCGCCGCCGACAAGTTTGTATCTTCAATCACCGCATCTTGCGGCGTTGCCCAAAGAGAAGCCACCTCAAATTGAGGGGGCTGCGGTGCATCTGTACCTTCATGTTTATGTTCATGAAGGTTGATAGCAGGCGTGCCTAGTGATAGTGCTGCATCCTGCACCTGTAATCCGTTAGCTTGCATTGAGTATCCTTGGCGCTGACTATTGTTATTTTAAATATGGGCTTTCACTAACCCGATAATGGACCGCTCATTTATTTAATAAACAACCCTACCCCCGCCAACCCCCTCCTCCAACGCCCCCCATCACCTCCTTAATCCGATTCATCAAAGGTTTATGCAGCGCCTTAATCCCCGCCACCCCATCCTTCATTTTTAAATACTTAGCCTGGCGAGCATCCTCTTCAGGTTTTCCATCATCCTGCCAATCCATATACGACTTTAAGATTTTCAATTCCATGCCCTGACTGTATTTCGCCTGCAGGGCTTGTTCGAACTGACTAACTAAATAACCAAACACAATTTTAGATTTTTGTAGGGTGTCTATTAAGTTGTGCTCTAACACAAACGCCACCAGATCAGGTCGCTCTTCATGGCTATCTAACCCGCCAGTGCAATTTAAAGAGGGATCTAAAGCCGAATCTAAATGGGAGTCTAAAGACTGAGCATTAAATACCTGTGCAAAATCCACCTCGCCACTTAATAATTTTTCTTGCAGGGTTTTCGCGTAGATAAAACCGTCTTCATCCACATTAAAGGCATCGGGTACATCACCCAGTTTTGATTTTAATAATTCCATGGTCTCGGAATTAAACGCACTGTAAACCTGCTGACCGCTTAGGTTAAGCGACAAGTCGGCGCTCAGGGTATGTAAAATTTGAAAGCTGTTTTTATCTCTGACTAGGTACATGATTTTTCCTTATTGATTACCAGGTGATGATGATTTGGCCGTTGCCCTGACGTGAACTGATGGTGCTGCTTTTATTAGTGATAGAGGAATGAAAGCAGGAACCACCGCCACCGCCAGATTTCGCTTGATGGCGCTTGTTCAGCTATCAGTGCTTGATGGTCAAGCGCCATAGGTTCAAGCTGGGCCTGCTGCAATGTGATTGATTGAGGCGCATCACTACAACTTAGCGGCGGAGTCGATTGGTCGACAGTTACCTTGCTTGTCTGCACCTGCCTTAATGCACTAAATAATGGATTCATAGATTAGTTCTTGTTGCTTGCTATTAATATGCATGGATACCAGAAGAGCTGAAGATAAATGCTCACGCTGACATTTTACGACACTTATACCTTAATGATGTACATCAGTTCCGGCCCATTGGGATTGTGCGGCGCACGAATATTGGGGGTATTGAGATTGCCATTACATTTTACATACCCGCTGGGGAGCTGCTCCCCCGACCAGAGCAATATCGCACCGCTAGGCAGCGCTGATCTTGCCTGACTGGTCGCCGATGCGGCTGATGCTGATCCTGATTCTGATGCTATGGGAGCAATACCTCGGGAAGCAATACCTCGGAGAGCAATACCTTGGGTATTGGCCAGCCAGAGCGTACCGTCTAGCAGTAAATCGCCCTTGACCCTTAAAGAAGACGCTATCTCCAGCTCCCCCAAATCGGAGCGCCCGACACCATCGTCGCCAAACATCAAGCAGGCATCGATGAATTCGGCAAACTGCGCCTCAGTGGGGATCGCGCCTTGGGTGAAATAAGACTTTAACAAGCGCCGAATTCGGTTCGTCATTGATGCTGCCCTCATCCAAACACTCACCTAAGGGCAAGTGCTAACTTGTTCATTCAATGCGGCTATCTGTAAAGGCTGCCACGTCTGTACGCCAGCGATATTGCTCACTAACTGGTAGTAGTCACTGCGGTGACTCTGAGATGGGCTGCTGATCACAACCAGATTACCAATCTCCAGGCTACCCTGTAATGAATGAAACTGACCTAAGCTGTCAATACGATAGATGCCGTTTTCTTGAGCATTGTGCTGGCCTACCAGTAACATCAAGGTGTCCCATTCGTGACTGGGGGCTATCTGGGTAATATCTTGTGGCGCAGTAGAGACATTATCGACATGGCACGTGATCCCGACATAACGCTCTAGGCTTATTTGATCATGCTGCAGACGCGATAACATGTTATTAACGTTAATGTAGTCAGCGGACATTTTATGCGCTCTTTATGTACTATTTGTTTGATTTTTATGTGGTTTCAGATACTTTTTATGTAAGCTTACGCCAAGTTAAAGAGGGCATCAGCCCTCCTGAATTTGAACACCGCTACGTTGGAACAGGAACAGTACCGTCACTGATTGAAAGCCGAGTCCAACTGTTATCCTCTGCTTTAAATGCCCAAAAAACCGTTGTCATGTCCGTGCTGCCAACCGAATCTACCACCAAGTTACCGTCCTCGATGGTATGAGCCACCTTTTGTAAATCAGCGCCAATACGTTGGTACACGCCTCGGTTCACCGGGTTTGTTTGCGCACTAAGCAAGACACGCTCACCTTCGTTAATCGTGGTGTAACCTGTCAAGGTGACATGGCTGACTTCAATCATTACCACCCTATCGATGATCCCCACATACCGAAACAGTGTATCTGCCGACGTGGCATTTGACTGAATAGACTCGTTGCTTACGCCATCAAGTCGCGCTATTTTACCGGAAAGTGTATTTGCCATTATGGCCTCCTGTTGAATAAAAAATACTCGGAAAAATAACGTCATATAACCGAGTAAGCGGGTGAAATGTTAAATTGTTATGTTTAGATAGATAGGTAGAGAGAATCGGTGATCAATTGGGGCTATGCGAAGATTGACCTCGTTTAATCACTCAGGGGATAGCTCAAGATGCAGCTAAATGCTGTCGGCATCGATGATTTAATAAGCCTGGCTTGATAAACATTGGCTAAAGTCACAGCCAAGCTCCGAATGAAAAAAGAGAATTAGGATAACGCGCTGCAATATAAAGCAGCGGCGGTAAATAAAAACAATAGGGTTTCATGGAAACCATATGTGTATAATAATCAACCTAAACTATTGATTGAGTGTGATGAGTTCCATATCTGAAGATGATACTTTATAGCTAAAATAAAATTTAGATTTGGCAGCTAAAAGATGGGTATATCCTCTATGATAATAGTTTGAGTATATATCTCGATCTAACATCATCGCTCGTCCTTGATTGAAATCAGGCTTAAGGTTATTACTCATTAAATCATAAACGGCAAAGTAATGAATATATTGACTATTATCGCTTATATAATAGGCAACGGTAATCGTATTCCCAAGTGCTGCTGCACCATAAACAGAAATATTTAACAAATCATTTTGCACTGGTAAATTGTGTTCTTGGGTTAGTTCCCCATTAGTACTTAAATCAGAAATAAAGTCATTTATACTACCTTTGAACACCCTTATTTGAGTGGCTGACTTTCTATCTATGTACACGAGCTGCTCATCCTCTATCTGGTACACCCCAGTGAAGCGATCAGTCAATATATGTTGAGAAATAACATTCAATGAACTGTCAACGTTAATTAATAATCCCGAAGCAACCAACCAGATGTCGTTTTGCACATTTTTTAAAATACCGTAAACTTGTTTTCCATCAAAAACTTTGATTTCTATATCAATCACTTCAGTACTAGCATTAAAACTCATTACGCCTGTACCTGTCGCAGCATTACTGTTATCTATTAATGAAATATAAATATCCGAGCCATAAACATAAATTTCATGAACGCCATTACCAGTACTCGTAAGCGATTCATTGGTCGCCACCTTGGTGACACTTGCCATACCTGCCGGATCAAATCGATACACTTCATAACGACTTGATTGTCGGTTAAATAAGAAACCAAATATTTTATTTTGCGAAACCACAAATTTAATACCATTTAAGAAACTACTCAATGTAAAATAACCATCTTGAGCAAAGGTTAAATCTTGTTCTCCATTTTTAATTCGGATTAACTTTCTCACATTCCCTACATTAATCGTAAAATAGATAAAATCATCTAATTCAAACATTCCATACTGACTATCTGAAGAAATAGGTTCCATTGAAGAAAAATGCACTTTATCGGTAAAGTTTACATTTAGTGCGGTTAATGTTTTTCTTATATGATTGGTTAGCCAACTAGGATCTGCAGAGAAATTATTTTCTTGCAAAGTCACCCCGTTACTCGCCGTATAATTTTTTTCTGAACTGACGATTTGCTCATCCGTATAGAGTTTTGTGCTCACAACTGCAGCATTTAACGCTTTGGCAGTAACGACGACATTATCTGTCCCGTTTTCTAATTCAGATTGATTAGCAAAACGTACTATCCCTTTTTGCACCTTTGTTGCGTTTTTTAAATGAGTAATAAGTGAGCCATCACCAATAATTTTTTCGGCTTTAACTTGTGTCCCTATTACTGTATCACCTCTGGTTAAATCGATCGTTGCGGGCAAACGGGCATTATCTAAGCTGCCAGTGCTGATATTGCTGGCATTTAAATCGGTTAAATCAGCGCCATTACCTGTAAATATATCGTCCGGTAAACGGGCTTTATCTAACGTGCCAGTGGTAATTTTGCTGGCATCTAAATCCGTTAAGCCAGTGCCATTGCCGCTGATATTACCACTAATATTGCCACTGACATCAGCCGTTAAACTGCTGACGGCAATATCCGCTGGCAAGCGGGCGTTATCTAACGTGCCAGTGGTAAGTTTACTGGCATCTAAGTCTGTTAAGCCGGCGCCATTGCCGCTGATATTACCACTAATATTGCCACTGACATCAGCCGTTAAACTGCTGACTAAAATATCTGCTGGCAAGCGGGCGTTATCTAACGTGCCAGTGGTAAGTTTGCTGGCATCTAAATCTGTTAAGCCGGCGCCATTGCCGCTAATATTGCCACTGATATTGCCACTGACATCAGCCGTTAAACTGGTAACTAAAATATCCGCTGGCAAGCGGGCGTTATCTAACGTGCCAGTGGTAAGTTTGCTGGCATCTAAGTCTGTTAAGCCGGCACCATTGCCGCTGAGACTATTGACAGCAATATCTGCTGGCAAGCGGGCATTATCTAACGTGCCAGTGGTGATATTGCTGGCATCTAAGTCTGTTAAGCCAGCGCCATTGCCGCTAATATTGCCACTGACATTAGCCGTTAAACTGGTAACGGCAATATCTGCTGGCAAACGAGCATTATCTAACGTCCCCGCGGTGATGTTGTTAGCGCTCAGATCAAGCCGCTGTTTCCAATGGCTGACTTGCGTGCTAGTGTCCAGTTGATAAATAAACCACAGCGGCTGCGCCCTAGTATTGGCCTTAACGACTGTCACCCCATAGCCAAGAAAAAACGGCGTTTGCCTATCTACTAAGCTACCGTGACACAGATATAATCCATTTTGCTGCGGTGAGCCTTGAGCTTGCAAGAGCACCCAGCTCTCGTTAGTCAGTGCAAACTGACTCACCTCGGCTGCGGTGAGCCGAGTAATATCGGCGATATTGTCATCAATTGCACTATAGGTCACCTTTATCAAGTTACTGCCGATCAATTGATAAATACCGTTAGTGATATTATTATCTGTTTGCGCCAGTAAATGCACATAATCATGCTCAGTTAGGCCTAAGCGCACACGTTCGCTCTCTGAGATATCGGTTAATGAGACCAGCTTTTCATTGATCTCAATCAAGGCTGTTTTATCGCTCAGGGCAGCGACATAACGGTAAATACCATTGTCTGCCTGTTGGGTTTGGGCCATCAGGCACACCACTTCGCCGCTGACTAACTGCAGGCGGCTGACTTGAGCCGCAGGCACCTTGTCTAAATTGGCGATATTTTCATTGACCGTGTTACTGTACAAGGGCTGACAGGCGCTGCCATCAAATAGGTACAGACCATTTTCAGCCCCATTTTGCTGGGCTGTCAGTAAAATGGTTTGCCCACTGAGCAAGGCATATTGCGCTATCATGGCATCGCTTAGCGCTTCCAAGTTGTCAATATGATCTTCTACTGCTGCATCTACCGTGCGGACCACTTGGGTAGCGAGCATACTATTGGCAACGCTAAGATCTAAAGCGGCATCAATAAACTCAGCAAACTCGACTGCGGTCGGCACATCACCGGGTTCAAAATATTGTTTAAGCGTGCTTCTGATGGGGTTATTTTTCATGTATCAACCTAAATTCAAGAGATAAAAGAGGAAGGCTAAATCAGCGTGAACGTCGGTCACTATGCTTGTTGAAAGCCTGTTGGAAAAACATTTACAATTTATCCAAGGTGCGGTTAATTTCACGGATCACCGGCAAATGGGTGGGTTCGTGCACAGCAATGGGCACCGACAGAGATAACATTAAACTAGGTTTAGGGGTCGTGCCCATGGCCTGCCACACTTGGCCACTAATTTTATCGCTGTATTCACTGCCAAACAGGGTAAAGCGGATCCCATACGGACTGGGAGCAAACTCATGGCGAGTCATCATCTCCTGTGGCAAAAAGTCAAACATGCCTAAGCCACAAATCAAGTAGCCCATCAGTAAGTGTTCAATCTCGGCGCTACCGTGTTTGTCTTTACACCACACGGTGAGCATATAACTGATATCAATGTATTTGGGCTCCTTGTGTGATATACGCCGAGTTTTACTTTCATCTAAGCTTGAACGCATAGGCTCACTTTTCCGCCGAGCCTTATCTTCATTAAGCCCTATGAGGTAACAATTAATCACAGGTTTATTGCCTAACTCGGCAACAAAATCACTGTTAGGGGCCACAAAACTTAACTCAAGCCCCTCTGCTGAAGTGCTGTTTAAACTTAAGACCTTTTCTCGGATCAGCGCATCCAGCGCCTTTTGGGTTTTCTGAAGAATGAGGGGATCCATAATATTATCCTGATAAATGAAGAAACAAGCATTAATTTAACGCCAACCAACGGGTTAATTTTTGCTCAGATAAAAAGCCAGCATTTTGTTTTTCAAATTCACGAGTAACGGCCTTACCAAGCAAGGCTTTACTGATGGTTTTTTGCTGAGCCTTAATGGTAAATAACAGGGCTCTTTCGGCAATGTTGTTGATCTGTGAGGGGGTGAATTCAAATTGCTGGGCTAAGCTTTGCAAATCAATGTCAGCAGCCAGCAAGGTACTGTCACTCCAGGCTTTTTGCCACAACTGCAAACGTAAGTGTGCATCGGGGATCATAAACTCCACCACCCCATGAAAGCGGCGTAAAAATGCATCATCTAGGTTGCTTTTAAAGTTGGTGCTGAGCAGTAACAGGCCTGTGTAGCTTTCCATGCGCTGCAGTAAAAAACTCACCCCCATGTTGGCATTTTTATCATGGCTGGACTCAACCTCACTGCGTTTGGCAAAAATGGCATCGGCCTCATCAAATAACAACACGGCATTTTGCTTTTGGGCGTTATCAAACAATTGCGCTAAATGCTTTTCCGACTCGCCTATCCATTTACTGGCAACATTGGCCAAATTGACCTTATATAGAGGTAATTTCAACTGACCGGCGATGGCCTCTGCCGCCATAGATTTACCCGTGCCGGGTTTGCCCCAAAACAGCGCTTGGATCCCCGCCACAAAATGGGGCATGGCCTGAGTCAATTGGGCGCGATAGACTAAGCGGTCAATTAACTCTTGTAATTGCTCTTGGGTATGCTCATCTAAAATCATGTCGCTCAGTTGATATCTAGGCTGGCTCAAGCTCGCCAGTTGGCCACTTATTTCGCTGTTGGCCTGTAAGCACGCCTGTTGCAATAATTCAAATAGCGACACATGGCCTTGGGATCTGGCTAATACCTTGGCAATCTTAACGCCTACCCGACTCATAGTGGTGGCAGATAAGGGGTAGAGATTAGCCAGATAAACGGCATTGGCGGCGCTTAATCCCCGGATAAAGCAGGGTGAATTTGCCACAGTATTGGCCAATAAACGTGCCGATAATGCCAGCCAGCCACGACTAATTTGCTCAAGCTTGGGCTGAGTTAAATGCAAAGTTAATGGTTCAATGGGCTGAGCGAAGCATACGCTAGACCAGAGGTTGTCAAGCAAGGTGCTATCCAACCAATGCAGCGCTGAGCCATCACTATCATTAAGGGCTTGATCACAAAACAAGATAATCGGAGGCGCGATGGCTGAGGTTTGATTATCAGCAGGCGTGTGATTAGCGCAGAACAAAAGTGCTAGTAATCCGTCACTGCTGCCTTGCTCAAGGATATCACTGAGCAGATCAGGCCAGTAAATATAACAGGTTTGCAGATTTGCCCTGAGTAACATCTGCCGAAATGCCCGAATAACCTCACAGGAACTGGCATTGTGCCTAAGCTTGGGGGCGACGTAATGCCAGGGTCTCTCGAGATCACTGGCAAACTGCGCCACCAGTGCGCTGCGATCATCGGCATCTAAACCCGTTAGCATATTCACTTGCCTCAGTGGCTGCTTAAGCTGTGCATCAAAACACGCTGCAATAACGGCATCATGCTGTGGTACTAAGGTGGGTATTATCTCAGGTGTTCGCGCAAGTGTGTGCTGGCTGGCTAATAAATGCGCGAAGATGTCTGCCGCTAGCATTAACGGCTGGATCAGCGGCAAAGCGTGATCGCTAATCGATAAGATCTGCCAGCGAAATACCTTCATGCTGTTCAATAACCGATGCAGATCCGCAGCTTTACTGGCTGGATTGTCTGCTGTGGCATCTGGCTGATCGCTGTCAGCTTGGCACAATAGTAATGCCCGCTCTAAAGACAAGTTAGCCCCATGATCAAACCAACTCAGGCCGAGAAATGGCGTCAATGTTTCTGGCTCTAAGGTATTAACAAAAGTCAGTGCAATCAACTTAAGCTCTAATGAATTAAGCGCAAAACATTGTTTTAGCTCAAGCATAGCCGATGTCTGAACACATTCATCTAAGCTGACTTGTACAGCGCTGAAGAGGACGTCGGTGTTGGGATCACCCGCTTTAATGGCCAGCCCTAAGGCATATAAATGACCGCTCAGTTGATTCACATTGACAGCAACCTTATCACGGTCATTCATAACATCTCCTTGTTATATCAGGCTGACTCTGATTAAACCTTGCACTCGGGGTATCGATTTTAACCATGTGGGCCAGCGGCACATCCAGCATGAGTGACATATTTAATTTACTGATCGCAATCGCCACCTTTTTGCCCTGAGGATCGGCGCACAATACCCCTTCGTAGCCACTTAATGCCCCAGTAAACAATTTGATCCGATCGCCTTTCACCAGATGAGAGGGCTTCGTTTGTACATTATTACTGACTGCCATAATGGCCTTTAATAACTGCATTTCAGCATCGGGAAATATGCTGGGATAGCCACCAAAATGAATAAAATCGACACAAGCGGGCAAAGCTTTTACGCGGTGAATACCCGCATAATCGAGATAAACAAATAAGTAAGATTTAAACACCGGGACGGTTATTTTTTTACGCCGATCGCTCCATTGTTTGAGTTCTTCTCTCAGTGGTAAATAAGCGGTTAAATGAAGCTTGCTGACCGCAAGCAATAATTTTTTTTCGGCGTTAGGCTGGGTATACACCACATACCAGTGTTTATCGGTTTCATTTGTCACGCGTGGCTCCCATTGATGTCACTTTTCAGATCCTAGACAAGCTTCGCCACATCAGTCCCAGAGGGCTGAATCATAAAAAGCGATTAATGCAGGTATCATCTACTTATATTGTTAAAGACGTTGCGGACGCTAAAGTGTGAACAGTTTTGTTATTTTTTATTGAAACTAATTTATCCAACTTGAAGAAAAACCATCAAACTGCTGCAATAAAAACAAGTGCTCATCGTAAAGTAAGACTTGTTCAAGCAGTTTCTTGATTTGAGGCACTGAAATATCTTGTAAGCAGGTTAACGTGTGCTGATCCATAATGCCGCTGGCAACCATGCCAAAGCTGGCTTGCAAGACGTCAATCACCTCTTGGGGATCGTTAATTAACGCATGATTAAACAAACATTGAGCTAACGCTTGGTTGCTGATCTTATCTGCCGATAATTGCTGCCAGATCTCTAAGCAATAGATGTTTCTAAACAAGGTTTCTAATTCAGTTGGGCTAAATAACGCCGACATACTTTGCCAGCAAGCTGAATCCTGTAATACCTGTTTAGCCAACAAGGATGTCGGGCCTCCTTCCTTATCAACCTCTAATGATTTATCACCAAATATTCGTTCAACCGCTTGAAAATAACTTGCCATATTCCCTCCTTATCACCATTTGGGTACTCCACAAGCACTGCCAACATAGTCATAAAACGCTGCAGAATTGTGTTTGTGAATATTATTGTCATTAGTACCAATAAAATTGAATCCTGCAGCTCTCAATGTTCTATTAAAGGACGTAATTTTTTCCGGGCTAATTGCACTCGTTTACGCACATTATCGGGAGAAATATTGAGCTGGCGAGCAATATCGCAATAATCCATCTCATCAAGAAAGCGGTATTTAATCACCAGTTTTAACTCATCGGGTAAGATAGCAAGCTGCTGCATTAAGTTGGCTAATATACGCTCTCTGGCAATTTTATCTTCCAGCAGTTCACTGCTGTTTTCGGAGAAATAGAACTCATCAGGTAGTGAGGTCACCTGTTGAATGATGTCATGTTGACGGGCTTGAAATCTGTGCATGTCAATACAGATGTTATAGGCTAATTTACACAGCCAAGGATACATATTAACCACTTGCTCTTGCTCAGATTGAAAATATCTCAGGGCTTTTTCGCTTGCCAGTGACATTGCATCATCGGCTTTATCTTGATCGCCATTAAGCCATTTGAGACAACAACGGTAAATCCGATGACGGTTAGCTCTCCATACTTGGTTAAAATCATCTTGTGAGGTTTTTGGGCTTACAGAACTGCCGATACAAAGCATCTTTCTTCCTTAAAAACGATCATTGAAGGAAAGACGCTGAAGTTAATGACTTGTGAAGATTTATTTACTAAATAACGTAAGTCTTAAAGAATTGAACTAAAAATAGAATCAAATGCTTAAGCTAAAATAAGCCGCATTTGCCACACCTAGCCTAGTGAGGGTATCCATGATTCAACGGTAACCAGACATCTTTACCAGCCAGCACAAGATCGTGAATTGGGGGTTAATTAACCGCGGGATTTTACACACTCTTTTACATCGATAAATAATGAAACATCACGTTATTGAATACGCAGGATAAAGCAGTTTAGTTAACCTGAACTCGGGATAACGAGTGTCCGATATGTTTGTTTTTTTACTTAAAATCAACAAGTTAAATTCCATCTAATTATTATTCACCCACCCACTTGCTTAATGCCGACATTTTTGTCGATATCAAGGCGGGATTTCGTACGTAATAGCTGGCTATTACTAGAAAGCACAACAAAGATAGGGGCCAAAATAGCGATATTAAGCGGCGCTGCTTAACCCGAGCTCAGGTTAGTTAGTTGGCTTAAAGGCGGGATTCTACACACTCTTTTGTATATGCCCAACACTCATCCATAGTAGGTCGTGCAGACAAAATGAGCCGAGAGAGGGCGCGACATTAACAATGAAGCGCTTCAGTTGGGTTGGGTTGGGTTGAATTAAATTAAGGCTAATGCCGTCGCTAAGTCGGCAATCAAGTCATCGACTGACTCTAGTCCTACCGAGATCCGCAGTAAGTTTTCACCAATGCCTGCACTCGTCCTTTCTTGGGCTGAATAAGCTGAATGTGTCATTGAGGCAGGATGTTGGATAAGCGACTCCGCATCACCTAAACTGACGGCAATCGCAAATAAGCGTAAACGATTCATAAAAGTGAACGACGTTTCCCGCCCGCCTTTAAGCTCAAATGCAATCACTCCACCCGCTCTTTTCATCTGGCTGCCAATAAGCCCGTAACCGCTGCCCCCTTTTAAGCCGGGATAATAAACCTGAGTGACTTTGTCATGCTTGGCAAGATAATTAGCCACCTGCTCGGCATTATCGCAATGACGCGTTATTCTGACATCTAAGGTTTTTAAACCGCGTAATATCAGCCACGCATCATGGGGCGACAACACGCCGCCTAAATCCTTCAGTATTTCACATTTTATTTTTTCTATTTGCTCATGACTGCCACACACAATCCCCGCTATCACATCGCCATGACCATTAAGATATTTAGTCGCGCTGTGCACCACCAAATCGATGCCATGACTTAATGGTTGCTGCAACAATGGGGTCATAAAAGTATTATCGACAATGCTGAGCAAATGATGTAGTTTGGCTATTGCAGCAATAGCATCGAGATCGAACACATCAAGGTGAGGATTGACTGGCGTTTCACAAAACAGCACTTTGGTGGTCGGCTTGATGGCGTTGGATATCGCCGTCAAATCATTAAAATCAACCAAGGTGACCGCGATGCCAAAGCGAAGTAATTGCGAAGTCATTAAAGAAAAAGTACAGCCGTAAACGGCCTTGGAAGCCACAAGATGATCGCCTTGCTGTAAATTTGCCAACAAGGCCGATGACACCGCAGCCATACCCGACCCTGTCGCCGCTGCCGCTTCAGCTCCTTCTAACACGGCCATTTTGCGTTCAAGTTCAGCCGTGGTGGGGTTACCTAAACGGGTATAAATATACCCCGCTTGCTCCCCAGAAAACCGATCTTGTCCTTGCTCTGCATTATCAAACACAAACGTCGCACTTTGGCACAGCGGTGAGACCAGTGCCCCACTGCTATTGTTAATGTGCCCAGCATGGATAACTTGAGTCGCTAAACGCCATTTATTTTGCATACATGTCTCCAAGGCTAATCATTCTCAGTGAGCGCTGCCACTATTGACGAATGGATCATCAGTTAACCTTGAACCCTATTTACCCATAGCGTAAAGCTAACGGAGAAATAAGTCAGTCATTAGTTGTAAAATCTTTTTTACGCACACCCGTTTTTGTCATCATCTTGGATGAAAACCCTTGCAGTGCTACTAGTAGCTCTTTATGGATCCCTGATAGCTTAGGTCGACTGGCCTCTTTACATGAAATCGGCCGACAAAGCGCCATGGCTTGATAGCCCAATCTTGCGGTTAACAAGCCGCCCCCTAGGCCTTGACCCAGTCTGGCTGATAACTTACCCGTCACTTCAACAGTCAATAGTTGGGTGCCTAAATCAGCGGCGATTTCACTGGCACCGGCATAGATAATATTGGTGATGATGCCACGAATAAGCTTAAGCCGACTCAAGTAACCGAGCTCGATACCATAACACTGTGCAATGCCATAAATCATGCCTTGATTACGCCACAGAATAATCGCCATGTCTAAGGCGGCAAGTGGACTGGCCGCCAAAAGTAGCGCCGACTCTTGGGCAAAGCGCCATACTAGTTTCTTGGCTTTTGCATCACTTGCTGACAAGACTAACTCATCAAATAAGATGAGTTTTTCGGCATCATTGTGTTCATCTTTTATAGAAGATAGGTAGTCTTCAAGTGGCAGATCATTGGGTAATTTAGCGATGATGTTATTGATAAATTTATCCGCTTCACCTGATTGTAAACTTTGTGATAATCGGTCACCCGTTTGCTGACTCTCAATCACAGACTTGAATGTCGTTAATTTACGCCATTCACTAATACTGATCCCAACCGCCCATAAAACAAACACTGACAGCACACTGGCATACAAACCAAATAACCAAGGGCTGGTTATCCAAGCACGATTAAGCCCAAGTAGAGTCTCGGTCACTAACAGCAGGCCTAACCCAATCAGCATAAGCTTAGCCAACAAGGACACGTTTTTTTTACGCTTAACTTGAGATTGCGCCGAGTTGATTTGAGCATTAATAGCATGGTCAATCTCATCATCACTGTTTGCATTGAGCGCACTGGCTTGTGGAATAAAGTGCAGTTCTTGGTCATCAAAATGCTGAGCACCACGTAATGTTGGGACAGCCTCTTTGGGATCTGTGTCAAAATGCTGTGATTTTTTCAAATTGATGTTATTTTCCATTGATACTCCTAAGGGGATATCCCCCTTATTCAAGTTTATCACCCAAAATGTATTGCAGCAGGTGATCTAAGCGAATATGACTAAAATCGGCCCCCTCAGTTGCAGGCGCGATTAATGGTGGGGCAAACTGAGTGAAATGAAACCCTTGTGCATCCCAAAATTCAGCATTAGGCAGACTTTTGGGCACTTCGCCAGGGTACAGCGTGACTGGTTTACCCGTCTTGAGTTCGCGACCCTGCACAACTTCAACCTCTGATGAGCCTGATTTAACCATGCCATGCTCGGCCGCTTTGATGGCACTTATGGCCATCACCTCGACGTCACAACCCTCAAACTTGGCCAATTTCTGACTCTGTTTAACCAACTGAGTTAACAGAGAAAGTGCGTTACCTTGTTGGTCGCGAGTGATGTGATCTACTTTACTGGCGGCAAATAGCAGTTTATCAATTTTGGGCGAAAACAGCCGTTGTAGCAGATTTGATTGACCAAATTTGAAACTCTCCATAATGCCGTTTAACGCTTGCGTCATGTCATCAAACTGCGCTTTACCTCGATTTAATGGCGTAAAGCAATCAACCAATAAGATTTGCCGATCAAAACTCGAAAAATACTCTTTATAAAAAGGCGTGATAACCTTGGTTTTATACTCATCAAAGCGTCTTGCCAATACCCGATACACTGAATGTTCATCATCTTGCTCACGCGCGGCTAATGCCTCATCAGTCATCCCAAATAGAGGAAAAAATGCCAGTACTGGTGCATCGACAAGCTCACCTGGCAGCAACATTCGTCCTGGCTGGGCATAATAAAATCCATGCTGATTAACACTGTCGAGCAACAGCTGCTGATACAAGTCTGCAATGTGTTTTAATTCTGTTTCAACAGCATGACTGCTCAAATCAATCCCTGCCAGCGCTTGACTAAACGCGGGGTAACATGATGAGTGCTGTAAAATGTGTTCACGTTGGCTTTGTGACATCGACCATTGCCGATATGACTGTTTTAACATAGGTAAATCGAGTAACCATTCGCCAGGATAATCAACGATATCGAGATACAGGGTCGCGCTATCGGTTAATTTAGCCAGTATACCCTTTTCGCTCTGGTAGCGGATAGCTAACCTAAGTTCGCTTATGTTGCGAGTTGAAGCAGGCCATTGAGGCGGAGAAAGCCTTAACGCACTCATGGCACGTTCGTGATCAAAACTTGCTAAGGTCAGATCTGGCTGTAGTGCACGCTTAACACCGTATAAGCGTCCTTCACGGCTCACTTGCCACAAGGGTAATGTATTGTTTTCCCCTATCAAACCTGAATTTAATAGTTGATCAACAAGCCCGGTAATAAACGCGGTTTTCCCCGCGCCACTGAGACCTGTGACGGCGAGCCGAACGTGCCTGTCAGAGGTGCGGTGAGCAATGGCTTTACTAGTACGGGTGACTTTTTGGGTTAACTTAGAAAAAGAGCGGTTGATACGACTCATAGGCGGTTCTTAACAGTTAGTTGGGCGAAAGTTCCGCCCATTGGAGTGGTTAAAGATTATTGATTTCTTGTTTTAGATCAAAGGTACCTGAGGTGACATGACGTTCTAATTTTTGCAATCTTACCTCTAGCGCTTTAAATTTGTCGCTCACATCACGCAAGGCCATTTTGGCAGGCTCTCCTGCTTGCCATACTTTCTGCTTAATTTCGATATCTTTGTGGGCTTTACAGTCTGATTTTTCGGTGCCTGGTTTGGCATCTAATATGACCCACAATAAAATATAGATAAATAATACTGGCCCACCACCGCCTAGAAGAAAGATAGACGCGGCAGCAACACGCACCAGCCAAGTTTCAAAATTAAAATAATCGGCTATGCCTGCGCACACACCCGCAATTTTGCCTGACTGAGGAATACGATATAAAGTACGACCACTTGCTTTACTCATGTTAATTCCCCTGTCAGTCTTGCATGATAATGAACGGACGTTGCCATGGCGTTAGCGCAACACTCTGATTATTCATCATTCGCCCTCCACTCGGGAGCTTGAGTATCTAAAATCGCTTCCAATGTGTCGATACGCTGCGCCATTTTATCGGCTCTGGTGATCAAATCATTGAGTCGGGTATATTCTTCTTCAGTAAGCCCCTGACTCACTTGGCGCTTACTGCGGTAGTGAAGGATCAGCCATATGGGAGCCACGATTATCAGAAAAATAATAATGGGGGCTAATAAAATATCCATGTCCATAACTCACCTCTAAATGGTTACTATTTCGTTTTTACTTTGGCTTTTTTCGCGTTCATTTTCGCTTTCAATGCAGCCAATTCTACTGACACTGAATCTTCAGCTTCTAAAGCGGCAAACTCATCATTGAGGCTTTTTGAGTTGCCTAAATCATAAGCATCAACCTGAGATTCTAACCCTTCAACCCGACGCTCATATTGCTCAAACTTACTCATTGCATTATCAATTTTACTTGAATCGAGCTGTTTTTTCACTTCTAAGCGTGAACTCGCGGTGCGCTTGCGCATAATAATGGTTTTTTGACGGGCTTTAGCATCGAGTAATTTCTCCTGTAACAGATTAACTTCCTCTTTAAGACGGGTGATCTGCTCTTCAACCATCACAAGCTCTTGCGTTAAGGTTGCCGCAAGCTCGCAGGCTTTCTGTTTTTCGATTAACGCCGCTTTCGCTAAATCTTCGCGATCTTTTGATAACGCCAGCTCAGCTTTGCTCTGCCAATCTTCAACCTGTTCTTGCACATTGGCAACACGACGCAGTAACTCTTTTTTCTCAGCGAGCACTTTAGCCGACGTTGAACGAACCTCAACTAACGTGTCTTCCATTTCCTGGATGATCAAACGTACCATCTTTTCTGGATCTTCAGCTTTATCGAGCAATGAACTGATATTTGAATTAATGATATCTGCGAAACGAGAGAAAATTCCCATTATACTGTCCTCAAAATGAATGTTGGTTTACTAAAGAGTATTCACTTTCTATGCCAACCTTTAACAACTTATAAAATACAATACGTTAGTTATAATAGTAACTTTTTCTTTCTTTTATTAACAGGGCGACTTATTATTATTTTCACCAACTATTAGCGTAAAAGACTAACATTTACTGTGGAAAATCAATTTCAGCAAGACAACCTTATTGGTCAATCCAATGCACTATTAGAAGTGCTAGAGCATGTGTCTCAAGTCGCGCCTCTGTCTAAACCTGTACTTATCATAGGTGAACGAGGAACAGGTAAAGAGTTAATTGCCGAACGTCTGCACTTCTTATCGCAGCGTTGGGAGCAAAGCTTTATTAAACTCAATTGTTCATCGTTAAGTGAGAATTTACTCGAAAGTGAGCTCTTTGGCCACGATGCTGGCGCATTTACTGGCGCAAATAAAAAACATCAGGGACGCTTTGAACGTGCTGACGGCGGCACACTGTTTATTGATGAACTTGCCAACACCACAGGTCTGATCCAAGAAAAGCTATTACGTGTTATTGAATACGGCGAATTTGAGCGTGTCGGTGGCAGTAAAACCGTCCAGACCGATGTGAGACTTATCTGTGCTGCCAATGAAGATTTGCCCTCTTTAGCAGACGCTGGTGAGTTTCGAGCTGATCTACTCGACCGTTTAGCCTTCGATGTCATTACTTTACCCCCGCTGCGCCATCGCAGTGAAGATATTATGCCACTTGCTGAATATTTTGCCGTCGGCATGGCCAGACAACTTAAGCTCAAATTATTTGAGGGCTTCAGTCCTGCAGCAATGCAACAGTTAATGGACTACCCTTGGCCGGGTAACATTCGTGAATTGAAAAATGTGGTAGAACGCAGTGTTTATCGTAATGCTGAGTCTTCCACAGCGATTAAGCACATTGTTATCGATCCTTTTGCTTCGCCTTACCGCCCGACAAATCGTGTCAAAACCTTAACACGACAGCTGCCATACACTAACTCAGCACCGTGCACCGTCGAGGATGCCACCAGCACAACGCCGTCTCTCTCACCCACCAAGCTCCCTCATTTCCCGCTCGACTTTAAAACCCATTGTGAAGGGCTTGAAATCACCTTATTGCAGCAAGCGTTAGAGGCTGGTTTATACAACCAAAAGAAAACCGCCGAACTATTAGGCCTGAGCTACCATCAATTAAGGGGAATATTAAAGAAATATAATTTGTTAGATAAAACATAGCGCCTGCATCGCCTTCAAATGAAAATCTTATTGGTATATTGGTTAGCAACAGCGGTTATAGCTTGACACATATTTATTGGTTAATGGTATCTACAATCCTCTTTTTAATATTGGTTGTGAAACCTTGGTTATACGTTCTTTATAATGCCACTTTATCTTTTTATGGCCACTGCACTTCCATCGATGATATATTGAGCCTTAGCGTCATTCGTAGCGGTGGTTAAATTATTTTTTTTATAGATTTAAACCTAACTATAGTTTGACGTTTGATGTCAAAACCTTTTAAATAATTTATATTTTTATTCATCATTTTAACGAGCTAGTACCCATGAATTTATCCGCGATCACGCCAGAAAACCTCACGATAATCACTAAGCGCTTAACACTCTCACTGATGACCGTCACTGATCTTAATCACTTTAGTTTATTACAGACCGATGTTGAACTAATGAAATATATTGGCCCTATTTTATCGGACGAAGAAATCAATAATAAATTCCTTGACCGCATTAAACCTTTTGATGGTAAAGAAGGTCATTGGATAGCATTAAATATTCATGAAAACAACTCAAACAACTTTATGGGCACTATCGGCTTTAAGCTCGATAGTATAACCGACCAACGCTTTGAAATTGGCTATTTAATTTTAAAGCAATTTGGTAGAAGAGGTTATGTCACCGAAGCTGGCCACGCCATCGTTAATTTCCTACTCAATAACGTGGGTGTAAAGAAGATTGTCGCCCATTGCGCAACTGATAATATTGGTAGTTGGAAAGTAATGGGTAAAATAGGCTTACATCGTGAAGGTGAATTTAAATCTGATCATTTTCTGAATGACATTTGGTACGATAGTTATGCTTACGGATTAATAAATCCACATTTTTCGAAACACTAAACTTTATATTGCTAGCTGATGATGCTTTTATCCCATCAAAAGCATCGATCAACTGATAAATATTAGCCTGTTGTTTTAATTAGCCAACATAATCGTATTAATTGTTGATAAGCACTGGTTTTATCATCACTATAAGTCAAGGGCCAGCCACAATTTATTCGAATGCAATCTAGGTAAGCATCATGGGTGCTAAAGCTGATACCACTGCGAATATCCACTTCTTGTTTATTGGCTTCAGTTTCTAACTTAAAGGCATCGATACCCGGTATTTGTAACCAAAGCACCATGCCTCCCTCTGGCAAGCTAATCCTGGTATCAGCTGGTAGATTTGCCATTAAAAAAGCCCTATAGGCATAAATTTGCAAATTAAGCTGCTGCCTTATTCTATTCACATGACAACGATATTCCCCTGAGTGAATAAACTCAGCCAAGCTTAATTGCATCAGCCCATTGACTCCAAAACAAGTAACGGCATGTTGCTTTATATAATCAGCAAGATAGCGTCCAGGTAAGCACCAGCCTAAACGTAAACCCGCAGCGAGCGTTTTGGAAAAAGAGCCACACCAGACAATATAACCCTCTTTATCCCAATATTTAGCGGGTAATGGCGGTTTTCCCTGATGAGACAATTCGATATAGACATCATCCTCTATCATAGGCACCTGATATTGATTCGCCAAGCTAGCCAGTTGCTGCTTTTGCTCAATAGGTAGTGAACAACCACTAGGATTCATATGAGAAGTGCTAAACAAACTCGCGTGAATACGTGATTCCTGTAAACAGCGCTCATAAAAAACCAAGTCTACACCATCCTCAGAACAGGGGATTTCGATGATTTTACGTGATAAGACCACCAGCAAGTCTAATAACCCACTAAAACAAGGAGAGCTTATTGCGATGGTATCGCCAACCTGAGTGAGGGTTTCTATCGCAATGCGTACCGCGTCAATACAACCATTGGTGATCACCAAGTTCTTGGCTGAAAAAGCAAAATGGTCGGTTCGAAAGTGCTCTGCGATTGCCTGTCTTAACGAGGCTTCCCCTTGGGGATCTGGGTAACAAAATAAACTTTTATGATGACGTGAAGTGACTCGTTTAATGCATCTTTGCAGGGCTTTTGTCGGCTGTAACTCCGGCGCTATCATCGACGTGCCAAGGGGACTAAAAAACTCGGAACTGGCGTTATAACCCAAAGATGGAGAATACTGTTTAGGATCGCGAGATTCGCTTTGTAAAGCCGTTAATTGAGGAAGCCCATCTTGCTCTAACGTATTAGCCACAAAATAACCGGCCTGGGGCCGCGCATAAATCCAGCCATGTTGCATTAAGAAATCATAGGCCCTAGTCGCTGTCGTCAAACTGACATTATGTTGCTTAGCAAGCACTCTCAACGCAGGTAAGCGACTGCCTAAGGGCAAGCGCTGCGCCTTAATGGTTTCAATATATTCATTTGCAAGAGATTCATAGAGCGTCAAAAGGTATTCCTCATTCGGTTAAGCCACGCATTATCACTTAAATTGTACTCTACTTTTTGTCAAAAATTGAATCTGCATCCCTAATGATTAATTCATTATACTTTGGCAACTGAAACAAGCTTATGAATAAGGGACATACTATGAAAAAACGCGATCTATGCCTACTCACCGCCCTAATGGCCCTTTGGGGAGTTAACTTTAGCGTGATTAAACTCGGCGTGAATAACATTGACCCCATCTTACTGACTGCATTACGTTTCACTTTTGCTGTTTTCCCCCTTATTTTTTTTATTAAAAAACCTGATGTTAAGTGGCGCTATCTCATCAGTTATGGCCTAACGTTTGGCATTGGAGTCTGGGGCCTCACCACATTGGCTATCGATTCAGGTACTTCCTCCGGTATGGCATCACTACTGTTAGATATGAGCGTGGTATCCAGCCTTTTTATTGGCTACTTTTTTCTTAATGAAAAACTCAGTTTTAATAAACTTTCAGGGGCAGCTTTAGCACTTATTGGTCTTGTTCTTATCATGCAAGAACAAGGGGGTAACGTGTCTCTTAAAGGTGGGGTATTGGTATTAGTTGCCTCTCTATTTTGGAGTATTAATGGCCTCATTGTTAAACGTGCCAATACCCGATCTATCTTTGCCTTTAACTTATGGGCCATGTTGTTTGCCCCACTACCTTTGTTGCTACTTGCCGTACTAACCCATGGAATGGAAGTCATGACCAACTTACCACGGGATTTAAATGTATCAGCCCTGTTCTCGGCACTATTTCAAGCCTACCCTACCACCTTATTCGGCTATTGGTTATGGAATAAAATGATCCTGAAGTATGACCTTTCTAGCGTGGCTCCTATGACATTACTAGTACCTGTTTTTGCCATACTAGCGGGGTATTGGTTCTACCAAGAGGCCATTACTTTAGTGCAAGTATTGGCCGCAGTATGTATCTTACTGGGTTTATTTATCAGTCAATTACAAGCAAGTATTTACCCTTTCTTATTTCAAAGTCACGCCAATGATCAAAATTGACATGAGTTAGCGAATCTATCGCTTGCTGCGTGTGCCGTGCAAGGATGCACCAATGTCGTGAAGGCTGGATGCCTAAGAATGACCTTATGTGCAGACACTTCTGCGAGACGACGCAAGCACTTCCGTGTGGGCTCTGCCAAAACAAACAAGGTCCATATTTAACGGCCAGTTCGGCATCCCAGCCTCTCGTTCGGAGAGGATAACTTCGTGATACCTCACCCTGTTTTGAAAGCTCACAGCCGAATCTATACCTATTATTTCAAGCAAGATAAAGTTATGCCTGTCCCATCTCTTTCTTTGGTGGCTGTATTAATCGAGGGGAGCAAGTGCGTGCAGCAGAACTCATGGGGGCCGATTTGGACTATGTCGGTACCCGTTTTATTAACACGCTGCAAAGCCGAGCTCCTCAAGGTCATCAACAGATGATCATTGATGCAATATCGACAGATATTATTCATACGCCAGCGGTGACAGGGGTACATTCAAATTTTATGAAACAAAGCTTAGCAGCAGCGGGTTACGACATGCAGGCGTTGTTGGAGCCTGGTAGTGTGAATTTTGGGGCTAAGTTAACCCCAACGGGGAGTGATTCATCCAAAGCTTGGCAAGATGTGTGGTCTGCAGGGCATGGTGTGGCTGGGATATTTGATACGCCAGATTGTGACACACTGATTGATCAGATGATTGAAGAGTATGCCAATACATTTATGCCCCAAAGTTAGTTGGCCTTCGAATGAAGGCTAATTACATTTATTGTTGTGGTCGAGGTTATATTGGTATCTGGTAGGTGATTCAAGGTCTAAACTTCATGGTTATCTATCGCTTGCAGCGTGCTTATGTGCAGCTACTTCTGCGAAACGCCGTCAATTCGTCCATGAAGGCTTTACCAAAACGTCCATGTTTTGGAAACTCGCAGCCGTATCTACACCTGTTAATTTCAAGAAAAGGTGTCTCTTCGATTTGGCTTTATTGGTGATTTATCTAGGGAATAAAGTTGGGACAGCCAAATCTTTTGTGCTTTAGCATATCCTCTACTAGCCTTTACGTTACTTCAACTACGTATTGTTCAGGATAACGATCATGACGTCAGCTAGAAGAACCCTCATTGATGCAGAATCAACGCCGTTTTATCACATAATAAATCGTTGTGTAAGAAGGGCCTACCTATGTGGGGAAGATAAGCTCACTGGGAAAAGTTATGAGCATCGTCGCGGCTGGATTGTCGATAAAATCAAAGCGCTTTCGAACATATTTTGTATTGATATATGCGCTTATGCGGTAATGAACAATCACTACCATTTAGTGCTTAACATTGACATGGATAAAGCCAAGTCTTTGAGCCACCGTGAAATAATTACCCGATGGTGCCAGATTACCAAGGGCCATGATGTAGCCACTAAATACATGAATGGTGACGCTTTGATTGAAGGAGAGCGGATACTTCTTGATGGTTTACTGACTGAGTGGCACGAGCGTTTATCTAGCATATCCTGGTTTATGCGCTGCCTAAACGAAGAGATTGCCCGTAGGTCCAACCGTGAAGATGAGTGTAAAGGGGCTTTCTGGGAAGGGCGCTTTAAGTCACAAGCTCTACTTGATGAGCAAGCACTACTCGCCTGCATGATGTATGTTGATTTAAACCCTATCAGAGCAGGAATAGCCGACACACTGCAAGCTTCTGATTATACGTCGATTCAGGAGCGCATTAACGCGCTAAATACACCTGATAAACCAAATAATGATGAATCAACACTCATCCCGAGTGAGCGACTCAACCCCCTTGCCAAATTTGATGGTGCAGCTCATTTAGCACCTCAATCAGGGATCCCATTTCATTTCTGTGATTATTTACAACTTATCGATTGGACTGGCAGAGCAATTAGGCCAGACAAAAGAGGGTTCATCGACGCCAGTCGTCCTAAATTACTTGATGAACTTGGTATATCATCCGATGCCTGGATCACCTCAGCAAAAGAGTTTCGCCGCCAATACAGTGGTATTAGTGGTCGCTGGGATGCCATGTGTGCCTTCAAAAGGCAGCATCACAGTGGTCAATGGTGCAAAGGTAAGGCCTGTAGCGATGCACTTCACCCCTCGCCTTAGTCGTATATTACTGAGATCGAGCAATCATCTACAAATACTTGGAAATAATTAGGGGTTTCGAATAAACCAAGGTACTTTTTCTAATCTAGTCGACACGGTTTAAAGTAATGCCACTAAATCATTTGTGTCCATAATCGTGTCAGCAACCATAAAACTTCAATCGAAGAAACCATGCTTTGCTTTACTCTTGTTGATAAGAGCAGGTGTAGATGAAGCTGCGGCCGTTGGTGGCATGGCCGTTCTATAACATCCCTGTTATCACGGCATTTGTGAATCCATTCACATCAGATGCCACGGTAGAGCCCACATGGATTGTGCTTGTGGCGTGTCACAGAAGTGTTCGCACAGTTCTCGCCGGACAGGCGTTAGACATCAATATTGCTTAGGTCATTGGCAAGCTAACCCAATACCAAACCTGCTCAATAAACCCAAGCTAAAAAGAGACTTGAAACTTGTTATCCGACAAGTGAGGTATCGCCCTGCTGCAAGCAATTAACACCAATATTGCTATGGTGATCAGCAAGCCGACCAAACACCAAACCAGTCAAATGAACCCAAGCTAAAAAGGTATTTCCAACTTGTTACCTGCACCTTAATCATGCCAATTAAGATTAAATACCCGATGTGCATTGCTCATCCGTTCATAGCACTGTTAAAATGATGATCAAAATCCAGAATAAATGAATACTTGATGAGAATGCTGCTAAAGCGTCTGTCTAATTACGCCATGTTAACCAGTATCGGTTGGCTCCTTGTTGGTTGTGGCCCTAGGCTTGTGCCTCCGGGTTTAGTGTATTGCTCTGAAGGGAATCCTGAATCCTTTAACCCTCAGTTAGTGACTTCAGGCACCACGGTCGATGCAACCTCACAGCAGCTCTACAATCGCCTAGTCAATTATGACGCCAAATCGGGCCAGATCATACCTTCTTTAGCCACTCAGTGGCACATCAGTGACGATGAACTCATTTATACTTTCACCTTGCGTAAAGAAGTTAATTTTCATCAATCCAAGGATTTTACTCCCACACGGCAGTTCAATGCTGATGATGTGTTATTTTCTTTTAATCGCATCATCGATACTGATCACCCTTATCATCAAGTGTCTAAAACGGGTTATCCTTTCTTTCAAAGTATTGGTTTCGACAAACAAATAACCCTGATCGAAAAAATATCAGAGAATAAAGTCGCTTTTCACCTAACGAGTAAAGATGCTTCTTTTCTGTCAAATCTCGCATCGGGTTTTGCAGTTATTTTATCTGAAGAATATGCACAAGTGCTCAGCCAGCGTGATGAGAAAGAAAAAATAGACAGATCACCGATTGGCACAGGCCCCTTTAAACTGGTTAAATATGTTAAAAATGGCTATATTCGTTACCATCGTAATGATCAATATTGGCGGACATTACCTAAGTCAGAAATGTTGGTTTTCGATATCACCCCTAAAAGTACTTCGCGACTAGAAAAACTGATCACGGGAGATTGTACTGTATCAGCGCTGCCAAAGGCCGGAGAATTAGAGGTGGTGTTAGCCCACGATGAGTTAGTCATAGATTCACAACCTGGTTTTAATGTCGCCTTTTGGGTATTTAATACGCAAAAGCCCCCCTTTGATGATGTCAGAGTCAGAAGAGCCTTAGCCCATGCCGTCGATAGAGATAATATCTTGCGGGCGGTATACCAAAAAACAGCCGTTAAGGCGACAGGTCTATTACCGCCAATGTCGTGGGCATATTCAGCAAACAAACCCATCATCCGTTATGATCCTCAAGAAGCGAAGCGGTTACTGAAAGAAGCTAAAGTCGTCGACTTAAACTTGGACATATGGGCAATGCCGGTTGCTCGAATTTACAACCCTAATGCGTTAAAAACAGCAGAACTCATTCAAGCCGATCTGGCCAACATTGGGGTTAACGCTAACATTATCAGTTATGACTGGAGTGTCTTTAACCAGAAACTCACCCAACACGACTACGATTCAGTGCTCATCGGCTGGACGGCTGATAATAGCGATCCAGATAATTTCTTTACCCCAATACTCAGTTGTTCATCCATGAGTACTATCAGTAATCGTGCTCATTGGTGCCACCCTGATTTAGATTTGATTTTGGCTCAAGCACGATCAACCACCAATACCGACGAACGTAAAAAATTCTATCAAGCAGCTGAGGCCATTTTTGCCTCACAACTCCCGATGTTACCATTGGCTCATGCCACCAAGCTTGCTTTTAAGCACAAAGGAGTGACCGAAGTTAAATTGAACCCCTTTGGCGGCATTTCATTTACTGGCACCGACACCAATCAAGTTGACAAGCTAGAGGGAGAGCGATAATGGCACGTTATCTTATGCGCAGGCTTAATTTATTTTTAGCCACCTCTTTAGTATTATTTGCTGTTTTATTTATGGTCACTAAACACTTCCCAGTTGAACAAGAGTTCGCACTCACTGGTATCTTGTCTCCTAGTGTTCAACAAATGGCACAAATAGATGCTGATTTTAAATTAAGCAGTAGCGCCTTTAATCAATTCACCGCTTATTTATATCAAAGGCTTAGCGGCGACCTAGGGATATCGGCAACTTCGCAACGCCCCGTCGCAGATGAACTTGCCTCGGTACTTCCCGCCTCATTCGAATTGGCCAGTGTCGCTGCCACCTTAGCCCTCATGTTAGGACTGCCTTTGGGCGTCCTCGCATCACTGAGCCGACATAAAATCACGCAACATACCATCATGGCTATCACACTCACAGGTTATTCTATTCCTGTATTCTGGCTGGGATTGACCTTATCGCTGTGGTTTGGTGTCCAGCTGGGTTGGCTGCCCATCTCTGGCAGGCTGAATTTACTGTATGAAATAGAACCCGTCACTGGCCTAGTATTAATAGACACGTTAATCTCTAACTCGCCCTACAGTACTTCGGCCTTTGTCGATGCGATTTTACACATTATCTTGCCCGCTATCACGCTCGCGGTATTGCCTTTCACTGTTGTTGTCAGGATCACTCGCTCAGCCATGATAACCATTATGGATCAAACCTATATTAAAGCGGCTGAAGCCAGAGGTCTGCACACTTACCGTATTGTATTACGTCATGCACTGCCGAATGCTGTGATCCCTGTTATTAAAAATTTAGGCTTGATGTTAGGGGCTTTTGCAAGTTATGCCATGATAGTTGAGGTCATTTTTTCCTGGCCGGGGGTCGGTAATTGGCTTGTTTCAGGTATCTATCAACGTGACTACACGGTTATTCAAGGCGGTGTACTTGCCGTTGCCTTAAGCATCATCACCCTCAGTATCATGATTGAAGTGCTGCACACGGCCATGAACCCTCTCAGCAGGAAAGCGCTCTATGACTCAAATTAAAATCTACCAAGAAGGCGAGATCCCCTCTCCCACGCGTAGGATCTGGCATACCTTTGCTGAAAACCCATTTGCATTTGCCGGTTTATGGGCTGTCATTGGCTTACTATTACTGGCAGTATTTGGCCCTTTGATCGCGCCTTATTCCGCTGAATATCAAGATCCTCGCGCCCTACTATTAGCTCCCTCTTGGAATGCAGCGGGGACCGTCGAGCACTTTCTAGGCACTGATGACTTAGGCAGAGATATCTTCAGCCGATTACTTCATGGCGCACACCTCACTTTTGGCGTTGCCTTAGCTATCGTGTTAACGTCGCTTATGCTTGGTTTTATTATCGGATCGATTTCAGGCATGATGAAAGGATTAAAGGCCAGTATTTTAAGCCATTTACTCGATGCTCTGCTGTCAATTCCATCGCTATTAATGGCCATATTGGTCGTCGCAGTAATGGGACCTGGACTTGATAATGTGTTTTGGGCTGTGGGAATTGCTCTCACACCACAATTTGTTCGTGCAACACATCAAGCCATACAGGAAGAATTGCAAAAAGAGTATGTTAAAGCTGCCAAACTTGATGGTGCGAATCGAATACAGATATTTTGGTATGTTGTGATGCCAAATGTGTGGGATACGATTATCATACAAACAACCTTAGGGATCTCAGCGGCCATTTTGGATATTGCTGCATTGGGCTTCCTTAACATAGGTGCACAGGCTCCCAGCCCTGAGTGGGGAGCCATGGTTTCACAGGGGATGGACAATATTTTAACTGCACCTTGGACTGTGACCATTCCTGGAGGCGCTATTTTATGTAGTGTCCTTGCCATTAATTTAGTCGGTGACGGCTTAAGATCGGCATTATCGCCGATCAATAACTAAGTCTAATTTTATATGCCATTACTTGATATTCGTCATTTAACCATAGAACTCGACACTCCTCATGGGCGCGTAAAAGCCCTTGAGCGAGTCAGTTTAACCGTCAACGCTGCCGAAATTCATGGCCTAGTGGGAGAGTCAGGCTCGGGACGAAGCCTTCTTGCTCGGGCTATTTTAGGGATCCCGGGACATAATTGGAAAATTACCGCAGATCGCATGATGTGGGACGGGCATAACTTATTGGAAATGAGTTCAAAACAGCGTCGTAATTTAATGGGTAGCGAAATATCAATGATATTTCAAGATCCATCGAGTAGCTTAGATCCTGTTATACGTGTGGGCATTCAGCTAATAGAAGCGATGCCTGCCCACAAAAAAAAACCATTCTGGCACAGAGCAAAAAAGCGAAAACAGACCGCCGAAAAGTGGCTACATAAAGTCGGCATAAAAAACACCGAAAAAGTCATGTCGAGTTATCCTTGGGAGCTATCAGAAGGAGAATGCCAGAAAGTCATGATAGCCATGGCCGTTGCCAATCAGCCCCGTTTATTGATTGCCGATGAACCAACGAATTCCATGGAAGTGCAAACTCAAGCACAAATTTTCAGGCTATTGAGTAAACTCAACCAATTGCAAGGATTGTCGATACTGCTCATTAGTCATGAGTTAGAAACCTTATCACGGTGGTGTGATCAATTATCAGTCATGTACTGTGGTCAGATCATGGAATCAGGGCCGACATTAGAAATCATCGCTCAACCCTACCACCCCTACACCAAAGCCTTACTGGGGAATATTCCAAGTTATGCTGGCTCTGTCGCGCACAAAAGCATCATGCCCACTTTACCGGGATCAGCCCCAGCCTTACAGCACCTTCCTATAGGTTGCCGTTTAGGACCGCGATGCCCAGAAGCACAAAAGAAATGCGTCAATAAACCTAATCTTTGCCATAAAAAAAATCGCTATTTTGCATGTCATTTTCCTTACACTAAAGAGCAATGTAATGACGATCCCACTCCTACAAGTTAATGAGTTAAGTAAGCGCTTCGACACTGGTTATAAGGGAGTTAAACGGACCTATAATCAAGCGTTACATCCGGTCTCATTTGTCTTAAATAGAGGTGAAACCTTAGCAATAGTCGGAGAAGCAGGCTCAGGTAAAAGTACCCTTGCTCGTATTCTTGTCGGTGCGGACGTGAGAACAACGGGAGAGATACTTTTCGAAGGTGAAGCCTTGGAATTACGCAATCTCAAACAAAGATGCAAATTAATTAGGATGATATTCCAAGACCCTAACACCTCACTTAATCCAAAATTAACCATTGGTGCCCTGCTTGATGAGCCACTTAAGTTCAGTACAGATCTCGGCGTCAAAGAACGAAAAGCAGAAGTCACAGATAAATTAAGAAAAGTCGGATTATTGCCTGAGCATGCCGAGTTTTACCCCCATATGATCTCTGCAGGCATGAAACAGCGCGTCGCGGTTGCCCGTGCGTTAATGCTTAACCCAAAAATCATTATTGCCGATGAAGCCCTAACAGCACTGGATCTCTCGGTTCGCTCGCAGATTTTAAATTTATTGCTTAAACTGCAAAAAGAAATGGGACTCTCCTACATATTTGTATCGCATAACCTCAATATTATTCGCCATTTCAGCGACAAAATCATGGTATTACACAAGGGAAAAATGGTTGAAAAAGCCACCACAGAAAACCTGTTTAATTCACCTCAACATGAATACACCCAAAGGTTACTCCAACAGCAAGACTTACGAAGTCATAAGCGGGGATAACTGCTCCAACCACTTGCGATTTTATAATTTTTAATCAAAAAAAAGTGCCTTTTACCCTTTGATTAATTATCCTATCGTCACTTTTTTAAGAGAAGCAGAAAAATGATAATCAAACCTAAAACACGTGGCTTTATTTGCACCACCACTCACCCTGTTGGTTGTGAAGCTAATGTACTCGAACACATCAATACCACGAAAGCTAACGGTGCCATCGCAAACGGCCCTAAAAAAGTATTAGTTATCGGTTCTTCTAGTGGATATGGTCTATCTTCACGTATTGCTGCCGCATTTGGTAGTGGCGCTGCCACGCTAGGTGTCTTTTTTGAAAAACCTGGCACAGAAAAAAAACCTGGCACAGCAGGCTGGTATAATTCTGCCGCATTCGATAAATTTGCTAAAGCCGAAGGTCTTTACTCTAAAAGTATTAATGGTGATGCCTTTAGCCATGAAGCTAAACAAAAAGCCATTGAGATTATCAAAGCCGATCTGGGTCAAATAGACATGGTGGTTTATTCGCTGGCTTCTCCCGTGCGAAAACTGCCTGACTCAGGGGAACTTATTCGCTCATCGCTTAAGCCTATCGGTGATACCTATACCGCCACCGCAGTTGACACCAATAAAGATCTCATCATTGAAACCAGTGTTGAACCAGCAACAGAGCAAGAGATCCAAGATACCGTCACGGTCATGGGCGGCGAAGATTGGGAGCTTTGGATAGCTGCCCTTGCTGAAGCAGGTGTTCTTAGTGACGGCTGTAAGACGGTAGCATACAGTTATATTGGCACTGAGCTCACTTGGCCTATTTACTGGCATGGCGCGCTTGGCAAAGCCAAAATGGACTTAGATCGCGCCGCAAAATCGCTCGATGATAAGCTTTCAACCGCAGGTGGCAGTGCCAATGTAGCCGTGCTTAAAAGCGTGGTAACCCAAGCCAGCTCTGCCATTCCTGTGATGCCTTTGTACATCGCGATGGTCTTTAAAAAGATGCGTGAAGCAGGCTTACACGAAGGCTGCATGGAGCAGATTAACCGCATGTTTACCGAGCGCTTATACCGTGAAGATGGTCAAGCCCCCCAGGTTGATGATGCCAATCGTCTACGTTTAGATGACTGGGAACTACGTGAAGAGATCCAACAGCATTGCCGCGACTTATGGCCATCGGTCACCACGGAAAACTTAAGTGAATTAACCGATTACCGCGAATACAAGGAAGAGTTTTTGAAACTCTTTGGTTTTGGCATCGATGGCGTTGATTACGATGCTGATGTTAATCCTGACATTAGTTTTGATGTTGAGCAGTTTTAAGCCAGGATCGGTATTTAAGTTAATCAGTGTCTAAGTAAATGACTGACATCAACACCACACAAACGTCACTTTTACGGTTGCGTTTGTGTGGTGTTGAGCATACAAGTAAAGGCCAATTAACGATCGCAGTCTATGTGCTTGCTATGTGCTTATTTTGTCGCGACTACATCCTGACCCATTTTTGCCCCCTTTATCAGCTTTGCAGGCTAAAAGACCATCAAGCTGAATAAATATTTTGCTTTAGAAAAGCTAATGTGAAGGTTTTTTGTGTAATCTATAAAGTTATGCCTGTCCTATCTCTGTAACGATGCTGATGTTAATCCTGACATTAGTTTTGATGTTGAGCAGTTTTAAGCCAGGATCGGTATTAAAGTTAATCAGTGTCTAAGTAAATGACTGACATCAACACCACACAAACGTCACTTTTACGGTTGCGTTTGTGTGGTGTTACGAATTAAACTAAATGATATTGTTGAAGTATTAACTTCTAGCTAAGATTGCACCAGTGGGATTGTTAAAAGTCGTACTTTCAGAGTTATCTCTCGCTCAAAGAGTTCCACTGTGCGGAACTTCGCCTTGAAATCCAAGCTCACAGCCACGATGATGTCAATGTCATTCATCTCTAATCTCTTGAAGAAGAGAAATGAAAAGAGTCTTCCTATGTTTTAAACGACTAAAATATTGCTGATCGAGTTGTTCAATTAGCATTAATGCTGTTTTTGTCAAAACCTCACCATTTGGAGAGAGCTTGAGTAAAAAACTACGAGAATCCAGAATGTTTTTGTCCTTCATGATTAACGCTCTTGAAACTAGGCTTTTCAAAGACTTAGATAATGCCATTTTGTCTAAACCTGTAATACACACAATTTCTGCTTGTGTTGATCGTTTTTGGTTTTCTTTACACCATAGTATTGACGCTAGTATCACGAACTGAGTATGGTTTATATTCAAAGGCTTAAGTATCTTTAAGACTTCCGAATGCCACCGAGTATAAACAGTCCAAAACTGTAAACCCACACTATCAGACGGAAGTGCATCTTTAAACATTACCCTCTGCCCTTATTTTTAATCCTTGGAGAGTTAATGGGAGTCCCTTATGAATTTGACTACCGACTAGCTTTCCAAATAAAAAGCTAGTTAATCCCGAAAATGTAACTTTATGAATCACTTCGGTAATATCCCCTTTCACTATCAATTCATGTTCAAATGACAACAAACAAAATGGAAGTTTACTTGTTACAATGAAAGATTGGTTTGGCACCACCTGTGTAAGTTGGATCCTTGATTTAGGTCCATTTTTTGGCGTAATAGTACCACTTGCCCCCATTTCAAAGACCCCGGTTAAATAAGAGTCTTTAACCTCTTCATCCCATTGGTTCCAATTATCAACATCAACATATAAAGCATAAATGTCATTAGCTGGGGCTTTAATAACAATGCGTTCTTCAAATATCATTCTTGTTCCCTGCTGTGTTTGAAATAAACCGTAATATAGTAAACTAGTTTACCATATTACATAGGGAAGCACGCAACAACTGTTAATCACTATTATTTGTCTCCGTTAACAATCTGTTTTAGATAACGTTTGCATTGAAAATCGATATATTGATCTAAACAAAGTGATATCATCGAATTCGGCTCGTACAATCATGCCTTCAATGAACGTCATAATGGATTCGGCCTTTGACTCCATTCGGCGCTCATCGTCATCTAGGTTACTTGAAATAATCTCCTTGATCAGTCCCTTAAGCCACTTCTTATGCATAAATGCAGAATCTGCAATGACTACATCGGACACGTTAAATTCGGACATAGCATGCATAAACATGCATCCATGAAAATCCTCTGCATTAAACCAATTAAAGTGCCAATCAATAAGCGCATCCAATTTTTCTTCCATGGTCATGTCAGGATAGATCACGCCACCGATATTATTTTTGAAACGTAAATGCCTTCGAATAAGAACGGCCAGTATCAATTTATTTTTTGACCCGAAATGACGATACATAGAGGTTTTCGATACACCAGCCGTATCGCGAATAAGGTCAACTCCAACGGCTGTATAGCCATTCGCATTAAACAAAGATTCGGCAGTGTCTAATATCTGTTCTTTTGTGCCCATCTCCAACTTTCCTATTTTTTAACATAAAACGGTTGCATCGCATGTACAGATCGGTATCATCAAACATGTACAGGTCTGTACCAAAATGTAACATGTCATCAATTTAAGGTATACCGTTATTTTTAAGGAAAGAATGATGAATAAACTAAAAGGCGCTGGCTCTCCCCCTCCACGCCCTACACTACTCCAACTTTTAAAAGGCTTAATTGGTGGTACACTTGGTATTCTTTGTTTGTGTCTTCTTGGCCAGTATTCAGGGGTTCCCTGGCTAATGGCACCATTCGGCGCCACATGCGTTATCCTGTTTGCTGCACCAACATCACCTCTTGCCCAACCAAGAAATGTTATCGGTGGTCACTTGATTGCAGCATCTGTGGGTCTAGCGGCACTCTACGGGTTGGGTAATTCATATATCATCATGTCACTAGCAGTCGGCGTCGCAATCATGGCAATGCAATTTTTTCGTGCGTTGCACCCACCGGCTGGGGCAAACCCAATCCTTATCATTCTTGCGGGCAAGTCAGCGGTCAGTTTGGGCTTCTTAGTTACTCCAGTTCTTGTTGGTAGCGTGCTGCTGGTTGTTATCGCATATTTTATAAACAACTATGGTGCGAAAGATAGCTGGCCTGTCTACTGGCATGGATTTGGAAAAAAATAACAATAATGGCTATGCCTTTAACTAACCTTGTCTCTATTGAAGATTGTAGATGCCGAACAGTTTTAAGCCAGGATCGGTATTTAAGTTAATCAGTGTCTAAGTAAATGACTGACATCAACACCACACAAACGTCACTTTTACGGTTGCGTTTGTGTGGTGTTGAGCATACAAGTAAAGGCCAATTAACGATCGCAGTCTATGTGATTGCTATGTGCTTATTTTGTCGCCACTACATCCTGACCCATTTTTGCCCCCTTTATCAGCTTTGCAGGCTAAAAGACCATCAAGCTGAATAAATATTTTGCTTTAGAAAAGCTAAGATGTGAAGGGTTTTTGTGTAATCTATAAAGTTATGCCTGTCCTATCTCTAGCCGCGACCTATGGCCGTCAATCACCACTGAAAACTTAAGCGACCTCACCGATTATCGCGAGTATAAGGATGAGTTTTTGAAACTCTTTGGCTTTGGCATCGACAGTGTGAATTACGACGCCGATGTGAACCCAGAAGTTAACTTTGATGTTGAGCAGTTTTAAGCTCAAATCAGTATCTGAGTTGTTCAATAGCTAAACACCCATCAAAACGTCACTTAACCGTGACGTTTTTTCAGTTTCGAATAAAACTGGATGGTATTGTTGAAGTATTAGCTTCTAGCTAGTTTAATGTTATACGCGACTATTAAAAGCCATATCGCTATCTTCCCCTTCTTAGGGGAGTAAGAGGAAGGAATGAAAACAAAATTAAAAGTACAAGAAACAATGAGGAAGTTAGTAAATAAATTTATTGAATTACCTTTATCTGAATGGGACTCCAACCTCATCAATAATGAGCATTTTCTAATAGATAACAAAGATTATTATTTCTCTTTCTAACACTGATAAATATGCCTAACTAAAATTGACGAAGAATCAATTAAATATAACCAACTTACTTTATCAAAGCTTAATTATTGTTAAGTTTAGTACCATGATTTAATGACATAAACTCCAGCAACAATTATAAAGATATAATGTAACGCAATTGTGGGTGGTCACGTTGCTTTGTTAAAATTGGTGGTGTTGTAACTCTAGCAGATTCAACCTTGATGTACTGCACGAGAATAGGCACCGATAGTAGCGAGTCACTTGCTTTACAGAGCTAAGTTGGTAACATGTTATTCATATATCAAAGCGTTGCTGTTCGGATGTGTCTATAACAATACTCTTAGATTTACGGTCGACGCAGCTCGCTTCTAGGAAGTATTTAAGATGTGAGAGTAAAGATGGTTTTTATCTCTATCTGACACACAGCTACTTTATTCAACAAAAAGCACCTGATGACCCGAGCGAATAATATCATATGAAAAATTTCCATAGTGTACTAAATTGTTTCTTCGGAAAGAGTAATCCAGATCTAAGTGATAGAGATGCAGAATTTGGGGTTTTAACCGAGCAAGTAGAAGAAATGCTTGAACTGCTCACTTTAACTAATTGTAATAGTGTCGATAAAGCGCAGTTAAAACAGGATATTATCTGGGCGTTTGATCAAGATAATATTTTTTGGCGTGAGCTTGATATGGAAGATGGCGTTCCTTATCACTCCAGCGAAGGTTACAGTGGTCTTGCAGCTATAAACTGGGAAATGTACTTTAGCGATGAATTTAACCTGTGTTCAATTAGAGGCGAAGATTGTCATCATGTAGAAATGTTAATGCTATTAGTTAAAAAGCAAATATGGGATCGTATCTTTCCTGAAGAAAGATTACCCAACTATCAGCAACCTGAATCAGGGCAGCTAGCTGGTTTTGGCGACCGCTATTTAACTAAAATTAAACCATGGAACAACTGGATTCTAGAATAACAACAAAACGGCTAAAAAAATAACAATACATATATGGACGCTCCCGGTTAGTCAAGGTAATACTCATCTAACCAAGGTATTTTTGACCTTAGTTTCTTTGTTAACTATGACCTCTCGTTACGTGTTTATTGACTGACTCTTTTCGCTTTAAGCGATAGTGCTGACATATATACGGGCTTAACACGTTCTCTTTTTAGAGAAAATGCGCGCCTGATGAATTCCGTACCTACACACCTAAAAGTATTTGAACAGCCAGTCGGGTTATTAACCCTTGTCTCTAACGGGTTTATGTAGGATGAACTGAGTCTTTTCTCATCAATTTAACACTTACCTAAAAGGTGACTATCAAGCGCTCACAACAGCCACTCGGGCTCAGTACAGGCCCTTGTCTTGAACGAGCTTTGCTTGATAGTCGATACCGTTAACATTATCGGACGCACAATATTATCTCTGCCGTTTGGCCGATTTGTGCTTGATAACGTGTTTGTTTTTTCAATAATATCCACATCAACCTTGCCAGTTTATGTGCTGTCGCTACTGCGGTCTTATTAAAGCCTATTCGCGCTTTTAATTGGGTTATCCATTGGTTGAGTGCATCATCTTTTTTGTGTGCATGACTGACAACAGTTCTCGCCCCATGGATGAGTTGTTTCCGTAAATAGCTGTCACCACGCTTAGTAATACCATAAATCTGGCTTTTATTTCCTGAGGCATATTGCCTCGGTGTTAGCCCAAGCCAGACAGCGAGTTCTTTAGGGGTATTAAAAGCCTGGCCTTTGTCGATACAAGCTTCAAAAGCGGAGGCTATTACATGACCAATACCCGGTATGCTGAGCAGTATCTGTCCTGTTTCGGTTTGCTCTACCTTCTGTTTTATCAACTTATTGAGGTCTTTGAGTTGCTTAGTTATTTGCAAGTATTCATCATAAACTTGGTTGAGGAGATATCTGAGTAAAGGTCTCTGCTCACTGTCATTGATAATATCCCAGATGTTTTGTTCAAAAGCGGTAAAACCTTGTGGAAAAACAAAGCCAAAATCAACCAATAATCCTCGAATTTGATTGGTGCAAGCGATACGCTGTTTGATTAACCGGTCTCTTATTCTATGCATCATCAAGACCTCTTGCTGAGCCTCTGACTTAATTGGCACAAAACGAATATTAGGTCTTGAACTTGCTTCAAAGATAGCTAATGCATCGTTACTGTCATTTTTATTCCCGCGAACAAATGGGGTAACATGTTGAGCGGGTATCAACTTAACGTTATGGCCAAATTGTAAACCGACACGGCCCCAATAGTGGGATGAATAACAGGCCTCCATAACCACAGTACAAGCAGGCGTGTTGCATAACAGCTCTTTAAGCTGATTTCTGTTCAGCCGTTTGTTATAGACTTTCTTAGCATCTGCAGTCATTCCAAGTACTTGGAATACATTCTTTGCAAGATCGATAGCAATAGTGGTAACTTTCATAGTGGACGCTCCTTAATGTAACTGAATAGTCAATATCAGTTTGGCGCATTGACGCCGAATTAGGGAGCGTCCATCTCATCAGCCATAATTATTTTGCTTGCTAGCATTAACCAAACCAACGGGATAAAGTCGGGACAGCCATATCTTTTGTGCTTTAGCACATCCCCTACTAGCCTTTAAGTTACCTCAACTTAGTTTTGCGCAGGTTGGTGGTGATGACTTCAGCTCGAAGACCCCTTATCGATGCAGAATCGACTCCGCGTTACCACATTATAAATCGTTGTGTTAGAAGGTTTTTTTGTGCGGAGAGGATAAACTCACAGGTAAAAGCTATCAGCATCGACGCGGCTGGATTGTCGATAACGTTAAGGCGCTATCTGCTCTTTTTTGTATTGATATCTGTGCTTATGCAGTGATAAACAATCACTATCATTTAGCCCTTAAAATCGATACTGACAAAGCCAAGTTATTGAGTCATCGTGAGAAGTGTTCGTACATCATAAAAATGCGGCTTACTTTCAACAATATTTACTTTGTGAAGATTTAAGTGTTAGACAATTTACTTTTCAAATCTGACGCAACGATTTCAAGTGCAGACAAAGCAACTTGTGAATCTATGTTATGACTCTCAAAAAAATAAATGAGCTCAACGGCAAGTTTAATCTCATCGCTAGCCCCTTCAATTGAACTCGTGTCTGTTTCTTCGGACATGAAAATTTTCCCTATTTTAAGACTTTATTCAAACAACTCAGACATGCACAATACTGCACCTTGAAGTCATTTGAGTGTATAATGCTATCATTATTAAACTAAACAAGAATACTCATGACTACAGAGACTCACAAAATCGACTTTTCCATGATAAACAAAACCACAGCAAAGTCATTTAATGAACAAAAAAATCTGATTAAACGTCTCTTTAAAGGCAATAGTGTATTGTGTGAAACATGCAAACAACCACTTAAGTTAATCGTTCCAATGGAAAAAGACACAGGCAAAAAATACGGCGTATTCTGCAAAAAACACTGCACAAATATAGAGTTAGAACTGGAATTAATCGTTTAATTTCACATTTCACACCCTTACTTTAACTCAACATCAGTAATACCAACTATTTCTTCAAACAGTAAGTCAATTTTTCTTAATCTTCGCCTTAACTTTACTCAATATTATCCTTTGCCAATATCGCTTAATCTGATGCTAAAGACACGACATTATCGTCGTTATCAATCCTGACTCAGCCAATATAAGTGAATAATCATGAACTACAAACACATTCTTTTGTCAGTAGCATTAAATAAAGATAGCCATATCATTTTAAAAAAAGCTGCAATGGTCGCTAAACAAAATCAGGCTTATCTAAGTGTGATCCACGTCGATTTGGATATACCTCATACCTTCGAAGGCATGCTTGTAGTTGATTTTGAACAAAGAGATCGCGAAATAAGACAGAGATCGATGACTTTAATGGACACGCTTATCAGTTCACATAATATTGAAATTAAAGAGCATATATTTCACAGTGGTTACATTGACGATGAAATTATCGACAGCGTCGAAAAATACAATATAGACCTTGTCATAATGGGGCACCACAAGTCGAATTTTATCAAACAAATGCTACTTTCTCCCAGCGAACCCATACTTCGTCATATACCATGCGACCTTATGTTCATTAAACTCGATGATAAAACATCTTCATCCATATAAAGAAACACACCAATAAAAAAGCGTCATGAGACGCTTTTTTATACCACATTAGTGGGTTAACCTAATACTGGTTATTTCGCATATTCTATCGCGATTTCAGCTGCGAGTTTAGCATTGTTCAATACCAATTCAATATTTGCCTTAAGGCTCTTACCGTGTGTCTTTTCAGCCACTTTAGTTAACAAAAAAGGAGTCGAAGCCTTACCTGATATACCTTGTTGTTTCATTTGAGCCAACGCATCTACAATAACATCATCAATCATGCCGCGATCGAGTTGATGCATTGCCGGAATAGGATTAGCAATGACAACGCCTCCTTTGAGACCCATCTGCCATTTAGCCGTTAATGCTGCTGCGATCTGCTCAGCACTATCAAGCCTATAATCGACGCTGAAATCACTTTCTCGAGTATAAAATGCTGGTAAAGTATCCGTTTGATAACCAATGACAGGCACACCTTGAGTCTCTAAATATTCAAGAGTCAAACCAATATCTAAAATAGACTTAGCACCAGCACACACCACAGCCACATCAGTATTCGCCAATTCCTGTAAATCAGCAGAAATATCAAATGTCTGCTGAGCATCTCGATGCACTCCACCAATTCCCCCAGTAGCGAACACTTTAATCCCCGCCATCGACGCTAAAATCATGGTCGATGCTACCGTCGTCGCACCATCAGCTTGTTTAGCAACAATAAAAGGAATATCACGGCGACTGGTTTTAATCACATCTAAGCCTGCCTTGCCTAAATACTCGACTTCTAAAGGAGTCATTCCAACCTTTAATTTCCCCTTTAAGATGGCGATAGTAGCCGGTATTGCACCATGATCTCTGATGATTTGCTCAACACGTAATGCCGTTTCAACATTTGGTGGGTAAGGCATGCCATGGGTAATGATGGTCGACTCTAATGCAACAACAGGCTCGCCTGCCGTCAAAGCAGCTGCAACTTCAGGTTTTATGTCCAGGTACTGCGCTAACATATTGACTCCTTGATAACACGATTAACTGATATTTCAGACATATTCGGATTGATCGTAGCTAGATGTGAAAGGGCCACAATGGCTGCCGCCATAGCAAACTTGGTCGCCTGTCCGATTTCCCAATTCTGCAACCAGCCGTGGGCAAGACCGGCAAGAAAAGCATCGCCAGCGCCATTGGCATTCACCATGGGAACCTCAACAGCTGGAATTAACGCTTGGTTTTTGCCATCACTATAAAAAACACCATCAACGCCTAAGCTTAAAAAAATACGGTGGACCCCCTGCCCATGAAACCAATCACTTAACTTGGGGAGTTCACTATAATCGGCAATAGTGATCCCCGACAATTGTTCAGCTTCCTTAAGGTTTGACTTTAATGTGTGAATCGCACTAAGAAAATGCATTAGCTTTTTAGCTTTGACACACGATACCGTGTCGACAAAAATGGGCCTGTCAGAGAAATAACTCAATAAATACTCAAGCGCAGAGTCTGCAAGATTTGTATCTAATATTATCAAATCTGCTCGACTTAACATCGCTTTATGGGTCTGTAGCACCTCGACATTTAGACAGTTAAGTATCGCCATATCATTGATCCCTACATGCATATCATTATCACCGTTAAGTACCGATAAATAAATCGATGTTGGATCGTCAAGTTGTAAGCAAGCTCGCATGTCTACCCCCGATTGCACACACTGCTCTACAATAGCCTGACCATAAGTGTCTTTTCCAACGGCACTAAGCAAACAAGTCTTAGAACCTAAGCGTGCTAAATTTTCAGCGATATTTCGACCCACACCTCCTGGCGAACAAGTCACTCTACCCGGATTAGAATCGCCTATGAGTAACCTTGATAATGGACTGCCTAAAATATCCATGTTCGCCCCCCCCACCACAACTGCATAGCGATTTTCTCTGGGAACATCGTCCTTCCCCTCGATGAAACCACGATCGGTAAGACTGATAATATATTCAGCCACACTAGCGCCGCTGAGCCCTAACCGATTTGCCAAATCTTGTTCCGCTATCAGGGGGGACTTGTTAAGTATCGCCACTATCTGATTTTCATATTCCGTCATCTTAATTATCCAATTTACCCATCAAAACAGTATTTAGCAGTAAGCTTAATATCCATTGGTATAATAAAGTCCTGAAAATAGGCTGAAGAATAATAAAATTCAAGTAAAACAGTAGATAACCATATACAAATAATGAAAATGACCTACAAATAGGAAGATAATTCAAGTAACATTTATCACATTGTTGTCGCAGTGTTCCTCTTTGGTAGGGGGAGTTAACTAGGCTTGCAGTCAATCGGTTTGTGATGTTTAGTCACAAACCGATCTAATTGATTACCAAACGCCTGCTTTTCACTCGGTCCAATCGCCGCAGGACCACCGGTATGTACCCCACTGGCGCGCATGGTATCCATAAAATCACGCATATTGAGTATCGACTTAATATTTTGCTCAGTGTAAAGCTCACCACGAGGATTGAGTGCCACCCCGCCTTTATCTATCACCTCTGATGCTAAGGGAATATCAGCAGTGATGACTAAATCTCCTGCAGACAAACGCGCAACAATTTCGTCATCGGCCACATCAAACCCCGATGCTACCGTTACCATAGTAATAAACCGCGATGGTGGTATACGTATCGAATGATTGGCCACTAAAACAACGTCCACTTTTGCTCTATCGGCCACTCTGAATAACATCTCTTTTATCACCCCAGGGCAAGCATCAGCATCAACCCAAATTTTCATCTATTTTCCTTTTTGTCATTCTAGTATTTAACACCATAAAAAAAACCGCTACCATCGACAAGATGGCAGCGGTATATCACCACAACAAATAATGACGATTACTCTTCACCTACTGGCACTTTTTTAACGAAGCAAGTCAAAATAACGATACGCGTACCATTAACACGACCTTCGATGTGCTCAGGATTGTTTGTTAACGATATCCCACGGACAGTGGTGCCACGCTTAGCGGTAAAGGTGGTGCCTTTAACATTCAGATCTTTAATAATCACCACATTATCACCCGCCTCTAATAAGGCACCATTGCTGTCTTTATGAGGCACAAAATCTTCATCGACTTCTTCAATACCCGCTTCAGCCCACGCTTGTGTATCCTCATCAAGATACAAGATATCAAGCAGATCTCGTGCCCAGGCTTCTGAACTTATTTGTTTTAGCATGCGCCATGCCATCACCTGCACCGCAGGCACTGGCGTCCACATACTCTCATTGAGACAACGCCAGTGATTCATGTCAACAGTCGATATGTCTTTGATTTGACCAGTACAAGTGTCACAAATCATGATACGTGCATCACCATAGCCTGTAGACTCTGGTAACTCAAAGGCGGCCAATGTAGATTCACCGCCGCATAATTCACACTTACCGCCACAACGGCTTAATAATTCTTTCGTCATCTCAGTCTTATCTATCAAAAGTTAATAATTAATTATTCCAAATTGTAACATATTAGAATAAGTCAAAATCAAGCCATTTTATATTTCACTGCATAAAGCATCGAGCTGTGAAGCGATATCAGTAAACTTGGGCCGCATGGAAAGCAATCCTTGCATACACGCTTGGCTCAAGCTTCTTAGCTTTTCAAAGCCTTCAGCAGTCACAATGCCATGCTGCACATTAACTTGCTTGGTCTGTTTTAGCATATCATCTAACAAACACCCCAACGCACGAACCTCTATGCTTTCCATTGCCTCCCTTTGGTGTCTTGGCAATAATAATAAATCAGACGCCGCACCAAAATCCCCCAATAATATCGAGTCCGCATTATCTAACATGGTATTGTGCGCGTAGAGATCTCCATGACTAACACCATGAGCATGTAGGTGTGCCATCACGAGTGCCATTTGTCTAGTGATATTCATCATGGTCGTTAACCTAAACTCCGTCTGTTCCGCAAACGTATCACGCGTACAAGTCAATAAATTAGGTGGCAAGCCTAAATTACTAAAACTTGTTGGGATCAGTGCCATGACTAAGCCAAGTTGTCCTTCATCGTCTATTTGGGCAATGACCTTAATAAGGTTATGATGATCACCTGCCTGTAAACAGGTGGATAATTCATCATCTGGATAGCCATCACTGGTCACCTCACCTTTAAATAATTTAACCGCAATGTCGAGTGATTGACCTTGTAGACATGTGGGTTGAGCTAACCATTTAGCCCGATAAATAACCCCTGATGCGCCCTCACCTATTTGCTCACCTAACTCAATATCACTGAGCTTCACATGCACTATAGTCGGCTTGTTTTTTGGCTTAATGGGATTACCGTCAATTAAGCCATTACCCGCAATGGCCAACCAGGCAAGATTGGGTAACTGAAATAACCAATCAGGCAGTGAGGTCAATCGATTTGCTGATAAACGAGCTAACTCTACACGTTGACAATTTGCCATAGAAGCTGGCAGGTGGGTTAGCCTATTTCCCGCTAAGGCTAATTTCTGTAAACGATACAAATCGCCCATAGAATCAGGCAGGCGTTCTATTTTGTTGTCAGTCAGTATTAACCAACGAGTTTGCTTTGGCAGCGCATCTTCAGCAATTGATACTATTTGATTGGCCTTAAAGCCAATCATTTCAAGCTTAGGGCAATCAGCAATGACAGAAGGAAGCTCGGTAAAACAATTATTAGAGAGGAATAAAATATTAAGCTTATGTAGACGTCCAAAATCATCCGGTAAACTATCAAGCTGATTATTAGAAAGATCCAGCACTTCTAATGTATCTGCCAGTTCAAAAATTTCTGTCGGGAATACCGATAAGTTTTCAGCCAAGTGTAAACGTGCTACCCCGCTTAGCTGACCTGATTTAAGTTGTTCAAGAGTGTGCAAAATCTAAAGTCCAATGATAAATAGAAGAGAAACTATGGGTGAACTCACCGCACAGGCGAAAAATCGGCTATCTTACACCAAAGCCCACCAACTCTCTTGTCAATATTACTTAGACTGTAACGCTATCAGTTTATTCTGAGGCATATAACATAACCCTTCATCAGCGCAACCCTGAAAGCGCACTTTCGCCTTGCCCTGCCCCTTAAAGGGAATGCGCACCGTCAGCGGCTGGCGATAAACCCTCACCTTACCAAAATGGGGATCATGTTTCTCCTGCGCCACAATAGAAAAAACAGGATCACCCAAGCTAAGCTCGGAAGAAATAGACTTAAACGACAGACGCTGCTGATAAAGGTAATACCCTGGGGCGGTATCAAACGTTACGGTCAACACATTGTCGGCTGTAGTTTGACTGTAAGGAAAAGCCTGCTGCACAGGTAAAAACTCTTTTTGAGTTTGTGCCTGACTGAACACGCTGATCATAAAACAAGATAAGATAAGTAATCGTCTCATAATTGAATAAACTCCACGTCTTGATGAAGGGTTAATGTGTCATCGATAAAGGCAAAGCCCACCGTCTCTGGCACATCTAATGTCGGTTTTATCGTTAACGCTGTGCTGTATATTCCTGCCTCTAATGCCGTATCGGCCACCACTGTAGAAGAAAGGATCTGAGGATGTACACCGTCTTTAGACAATATGTGTGACGTTTGCTCATCGTTAAACTGATAACGTCGTTGATAATGAGCCGAGGTCGTCAATGCTTGGTTATTCAGCGGCAACGAAAAAAAAGCTTGTTGGTTATCTTTAGGATTAACCACTGCCACAATAAACGCACTGCCATCTGGCTTGTGACCAAAGGTGCGAATATCCCCACCAAAATTAATTAATACTCCTGTCGCCCCAGCAGACTTAGCCAAGTCAACCGCTTGATCGACAGCGCATTCCTTAATCACCCCACCAAGATCAAAACGCGTCTGATAATGGCAAAAGTTAAGCCAATTGCCGTCAATCGACCAGTTAGCGAGTCCCATATAAGGTGCTAGGTCGAGATAAAGCTGCTCTCGACTCTGCGTTGACTGACTGATCTGCTGATATTTAAGGCTACCAATAGTCATGTCGAAAACCCCTTCAGTTGCGATACAGTATTGACGCACACAGGCAAGAATGGCAGCGGTCTCATCATCTAACTTCACTTTATTCACTTGGCGATCGTTAACCTGCTGAGTGAGCCAAGAACGCTTATCGTGAAAATTGTATTTAGCTTCAAGACGCCGGGTATTATTTTCAATTGTCACAGCCAGCAATTGAGCAGCATCAGCGAACAATATGATTTCACAAGGCACCGTCATGGCAGTAAAGCGATAATGATAACCAGCATCAGAACTCATAGGTTGCCCCAACGACCCACCACTGACTTTCATAACCATTGCTTCTATCATAATAGGCCGCCAATGCATTGAAACGCAGTCGCTGACTCGCCTGCACACTGATCCCAAGCTCATAGGCATTAGTATTAAAGTTACCCAAACGTAAATCAGACGTAGCATAGCCTGTTGCTGCAAATGAGGGATCTGTCGCACTAGGATCGATAAAAAAATCAGCTGCGGTTTGAGTGTACCAAAAATAACCTGGCGTTAAGGTTAGCCAATCTAGAAGTTCAATACCTAACTTACCACCAATTTGATGGGAACTTACCCCCCAATCATCACTAAAATACTTATATCTAGGCCTCACCACAACTGCAGAGCTAACACTATAAAAAGTCTGAATATTAATCCCGCCGGATACACGTTTATCTGGTCGAGTATCTTGAGCCAGAAACACTTCATCATCTGCTATCGTGCCATTATCATCTAGGTCGATTTCACGCTGTACCGTCAGATAATGATTACTCAAGTAACCCGACTTGTATCCGGCAAATAGTGTCAATGTCGCATAGAAATTTGACGTGAAAATCTGTGATAATCCAAGTTCGACATCACCATTAACAATATTTTGCCACTCTTGAGCATTACCAAAGTCCTTATATTCCTGAAATGCTAAAGTTTTATCAAACAATAAGGCGGTTCCTATGGTGTAAGAACGATTTTTACGACTATCAGCATAGATCAATACCTGACCATTAATCCCCATGCTTTTATAATCTTCCTCTTGGCCGTAATTAAGCCCAAGACTCCATTCATCGCGTTGCTCGTCTCTGTATGTCAGATTTGCACTGCTAGAATAGCGAGTGTCTTCAAGTTCATAAGCCTGCACCACATACCCATCTCGATATGGGTCATAACCTGCACGGATCACTTCTGCTGTATTGTCTTGTGCTAATTGAGTTTTTTCAGCTCGATTTAATGCATCTTGATTACCGGACACGGGAGTGGTTGGTCCCCAAGCTGGGGAGGCGCCGGATACCGTGTCATAGCCGAGCTCTGCTGTCAGGGTCCAATCCAAGCCGAAGTTTTTCTCGATAGACATAATATTGTCACCAGCCTTAACCTTATCGCCGTACTCCTCAAAGTTCATGTGATGAATTGAAATATGATCTGCCGCCTCAACATCTACAGGTAACGATAATGCACCTAAACTTGAAACTGCTACGCCGCTTAGCATGGTTAATGTTAATTTTTTACTCATTTATTTTATCATCTTATTTTCGTCATTAATGCGAGTTATTCTGGACTTAGATAACCAATGTAAAACCGTTAATTACAACCGCAGCCACCCCCACCCACACCACTGCCACCGACCGACCCCTGTTTATAAGAAAAAACCTTCTCGGAGAAGCGATCAAACTCGGGCACGACTCCACCAGGCTTCATTGCTTTATCAGCCAAAGTGCCTTTTTCCCACGGTTTGACAGGATCAATCCCTAACCACTCATCAATAAATGACAACATCGACTCATCTTTTCGCTCTTCAAGGTCTATTGATGGTGTGAGATCAGAGGACAGTTCAGTAGTAAAAACACTGCCACTGAGTAAGGATTCAGGCTCAGACAGCCCTAAACTTGTTTTTTTAGGCACAACCAACTCGACATTACGTCTCTGGCTAGTCGCTGAGCCTTGGCTTAAATACACCGAAGAAGAGACTCGTGTGGATGCCCGATAACGTCCATTATCACTGACCTTATCTTGTACTTCTTGTGGATCCTGAGTGAGATTTTGACGCTTATTCTCAAGCTCAACTGATTTATGCACCTCATCCAAATCACTCAGATCGATATCTAATCCAGCAATCGCAGTCATACTGAATGGCATGCAAAAAAGCACCGTTATTAGGCTTAGTTTATTCATCCTGTTCATTTGTCATCCTTTGTTCCCGAAAGATCCAAAGACTTTATGTCAGTAATCATCACCTGTCTGATGTGATCGATGGCACCGTATCTCACCTTAAGTACCTTGCCTTGATAGACGTAATACAAGGCTGGCATTCCTGTAGGTTCAAAGTCCGTGACCAATTCCTGATCCGGATCGGCTACCACACGAAAAGTGAGTCCCAACTCCTGCTGAAATGCCAAACCAACATCGACATCCTCATCAACATCCACACCAACAATATTGACTCCCCGACCGATTAACTGACGAGATAATATCTCGACCTCAGGTAGCTCGACACGGCATGACACACACCACTGAGCAAAGAAATCGATAATGGTTAACTCATTTGGGTTAAGATCCAGCTTCTGCAGAGCCTTAGATGACAGCAATTCTCCTTGCTGATAACCCAACGCCGGTGTCGAAAACATTTGCCCAACAAACAGCAAAGACACGATGAACATATATTTCTTAAACATAAACACCTCTAATAAAACAAATGATTTGTATTCAACTATAAAATAATAAAACATCACGACCCACGTACCCCTGAGTGATGACTGACATTTACCTGATCACCATTTCCTCAATTGTCACTCTCTTCCCGTAGCACTAAGCTAGCTTTGGTTTCCGTCTGCAAAGCCTCCTGAAAAAAAACGGCTAATTCTTGCGTATTTTTCGCGTCATACACCTTACCCATCTCACCGGCACATTCTCTAAACTGCTGTAGACGACGCTCATCAACATCAAAACCAATAAAGCTCATCTCTATATTGAATTGGCTTTGAATAACCCGACACAATCCTTGTTCAATTAAATCATCCAAATAGGTACCTTGATCTGCACCATCGGTAAACAAAATTAACCGCTGTACTAAATCAGTAGATTCAACCGGGTTGATCTGCCATTCTTCCTGCCATTGGGGTAACAAGGTTCTCACTCCCCATATCAAACCTTGATAAGAAGACGTTGATCCATCGGTGGTCAAGGCATTAACGCTTTTGGTGACTCTTTTAAGATCGTCCGTCAACGGCAAAATAGTCACATCCGAACTGCAGGCATCCAACCATTCACTGGGCGATACCGTTTTAATCTCCAAACTGGCCGCAGACTTGCCAAGATCATCTACTGTTGCAGCATAATCAACCGAATGTTGACCATAACTTAAGCCATCAACACACGTGATCTTCCCTGCTGACTCTGGCATCCAGGGGGCATTAATCACCCCAACGCCACTCTGAAAAGGTACCAATGAAAATCTCACAGCACCTGTTTCATCCGTATCTTGCTGATGAATATCTTCTATGGCACTAGTAATGATACGTTTCAATTGAGGTAACTGGCCGGACATAGAGCCAGAGATATCTAAAACCAAAGCAAGATCGATGGGTAAAATTCTTGAATTAACCACGAGATGTGAGATTGAATGGCTAGCAGAAGAAAGAGCCACATCGCTACTGACAGATTCAGGAAGAAATGCCATCATCACAGGATTGAAGCGGTAACTCGCCGAAATACTACAACGCTTTTTTGCATCAATCGATACCAGCACTTCACCATCATGAGCCACAAATCCAGGGCGATAATAATTCAAAAAATCCACCGTTAAATCCTGATCAGCACGCTGTGCATACCCGCATGCAAGCGATGCTGCATCAGCCGCCTGCCCTGCTCTCGTCACGGTGAGCAAGTACATCGCCAATAAGATGCTAACTGCGATGATGCTTAACATAAAAGGCAAACAGATCACAAACATCAAGGAGATGTCCCCTCGCTGACGGTTGAGGTATTTAGTCATAATACCTGCCATTCAAAAGTGAAGAACTCTTATAATAGTCATCGAAAAAATCTCTCAGCTCCATCGTCCCCAGCGCACTACCGACCGACTTAACACCAACTAAACAAAGGGTTACTTGAAATAAATCCGCACGCCGATCTACATTAAATCCTTCCACAGTTCCTAAAGGAGACAAGTCGCTAAGCAGTGACAACCCCGTCTTTGCCTGACATTCAGCTCCTGACTGAAATCCATGCCATTGTTGACGATTTTTGTCGCCTATAAATTTGAGCTGCTCTAATTCAATACCAATCTCGGTATTTCTATCTTTAATCCTGAGTGCTAAGTGCCGCTTAACTAAAGAAAGTAAATCATCTGCTAAAACTTGGGTAACGACCTGCTTTTCTGTGACCAGAGGGAGCGCTAATGCTTCAACACTTATCACTGTCGCAAGCGAATAAGACAAACGATCTAACTTGGCTTTAATGAGTAATGCATGGTTAATTTTAAACACCAATAAACCCAAAGCGACCATGACGAGAACAATAATAGGTAAGGCGATAATACTGAGGCCTTGCTGGTACTGTCCCATCACATTAACGTCTCTCATGGGCCACCAACACTGTCCTCTCAAACTGCTTGATAGCACTACTATTATTGCCAAAACCTTCTATGGACAACATCTGATAAGCATAAGTAAGCTGATACTCTCCGTACATTTGCCCCTGATAGTCTGACGTAAAATGATTTAATACTAAGGCGTTAAAATCAACATAATAGCGACCTTCAAGTTCCATTCTGCCATTGTCAAACAGTGGCCAATTCTGCTCATCGATCTCTTGCCTCAACAATTGCAAAATATCTTGCTTATCATCAACCCTAACCACTTGCCTCGCCGCTGTTGATAATGCCGCATCCAGTAAATTTGCCGTTAACATAAATCGGCACAGCTCAACCACCAACAATAACAGCACGAAAAAAGGAATAAAGGTCAACGCAAATTCTAGGGTTTGACTGCCCGCTTGTTTCGATTTCACAGCGCCCTCACCTGCCACTGACCGTAAAAATCTAAATTGCGCGCCAACTCCGCCTTCGTTAAATCTTGTTTGGCAATCGTTTTGGCTGCCTCCATATCCCCTTTCATCGCAAAAGCCAGTGCAAGGTTTTGGCGTAATTTAGCCGTGCTCTTACCCCGTAGGTAACTGGGGTAAATAACATTGATACCTTGTTGTGGTTTATCATCAAGTATCCAAGCCAGCGCTAAATTATTGCGATATTCAAGACTACTAGGTTCGATAACAAGCGCAGCATTAAAAGCCTCACGAGCCTGTTGGTATGTTTGGTTCAAGGCATAACACACACCAAGTGTATTGTAAGTAATGGCATCATCAGGTAATAATGAACTGGCTTGCTTTAATGCCTTCATTGCCTCAGGTATATCGCCAGAAGCGAGTCTAGCACGACCGATTTCTCGTAAAATTTCTCCTCGACTGGCGTAGCCAGCCTCATGGTTAATACGACTGGCATCTGTTAAATGATGCAATGCCATTTCATACTCTCCACTCAAGTTATAGGCGCTGCCTAACAAATAAAGCAGCTCTACATCTTGCGGTGCACTTTGGAGCAAAGATTGATAGATAGCCACAGCACTCTGTGGGCGACCATTAACCATCGCCACCTCAGCCAAATGCCTATCATTAACACTGACTGATATGGGGGAAGCACTGCAGCCAATAAGAAGAATCAAAAGTAACGATATTAACGGTTTCATAATTCACCTATCGACGTCATAAGGGCAATGATTGTAGGGGCAACAATCAGTACTACCACAGGGATCATCACTAACACAACCAGTGGCATGGACATTTTTGCGGGGATCTTGCCGACCTTTTCTTCCAACGACAAAAATTGATGCTGGCGGCTGTCGGATGCGATAAGGCGCATACTTTTCGCCATAGAACTGCCGTACTTTTCTGCCTGAGACAAGGCAATAACCATATTTTCGACCTCTATGATACCTGTCCGTCTTGCTAAGTTTTTCAACGCTTGGGCACGAGAATCAAGCAGACGTAACTCAGCTTCGGTGATCAACCATTCTCTGGCCAGCTCAGGAGAAAAACTCCCCATCTCTTGTCCTACTCGGCCAAACACAGCTTCTAAGGTCAAACCTGATTCAATGCATATCACCATTAGATCAAGCGCATCTGGTGTGGCAGCGGCGATACGTGAAGAGACGAGTCTGGCCCTAAACTTGAGCCAATGTTCCACCGACATTCCGCCGATAACAGCAAACATCACTCCTTTGGCGATGATGATGCTATCGAAGCTAAATCCCGAATAACTCATCCAGCCAATAAAACAACTTATCGTCATTAGCCATTTAGCCATCACAAAAACACTGGCTGCCCGATCTGAATAAAACCCCGCTTTGAGTAACAACGCCTTAATATCATTGCTCACTCTGAGATGAGACTGAATCGAAGTGAGCGGTGAGGCAAAAGCAATGGTGCCTCTATTCACTGCCTGCAAGCGTATGACAACTCTATCTCTCTGACTCGCCTTAACATTGCAAACCAAGGCTAATATTCCCCCAGACAGCAATAACAGAAACGACACCCACAAGGATAATGTCATCATGGCCTCACCTTCGTCAGCACATTAATAATACTTAGGCCTAAGACTATGCTAGACAACACATAGAGCAACACATACTGACCCACTGGCGTATCAATTAAAATAGCGAAAGAGCTTGGATTCTTAAAACACATGATCCCAATTAATACCAATGGCAAACTGGCTAAAATCAATGCCGTTATTCTAGGCTCAGCGGTCAGACTCTTTATCTTCATCTTAATGGCACTGTTATCGTGTAAGGTTCGCCCCAGTCTGTAGAGCACTTCGCGTAATTGACCACCGTTCTCTTGGTTTAAAATCAATGCGACGGTAAAAAAATGAAAACTGGCATAAGGCAAACGATGAGAAGCCTGCTGCAAAGCTTGTTTAAGGCTGATGCCAATGGTCAAGCTGTCACTGATCAACTCAAACTCTCGGCAGAGAAAACCCTGTTGATATTCTGACACCTGAGCAATCGCTTGAGGTACAGAAATCCCCGCAGCAACAGCACGAGACAATTGGCCTAATACCTGAGGAAAAGCGTGATCAAATTGTTTCAGTTGTGCCGTGCGCATAAACCAAAAAAAACCTAAAAAAGCAACAGCAGGAACAATCAATACCAGTATAAAGCGAACATAATAGGGTAAAAAACCGCTCATTAGCCAACTGCTAACACCTGCGACAATGAGCCCTACGTACAAAAATACTTTCCCCTTAACCCCAAACAAATTATCAATGCGGGACTCTAGCCTTTTTAGCCAGCGTAGCCAAGGACTGGTCTCTTGCTCCAAGCCAAAGAGAGATTTAGACACTGATTTATCTCGAGTCTTCGCCACAGACACGATTAACAAACGAGCGCACTTCAAGCGATATTGACCATAGTAATGCCAGCATGACATCACACTCACAATGAGACTCCCTCCCAGAAGCATGACAAGTAGAGCCAGCATCAATTCACTCCCATCACTTGTTTTAGACGGGTATCTAACTGATAATATCTCGCTTTTTCGATAAAGTGAGGAACTATGTTACCGGACACAAACTGCCCAACCACATTCCCCTGACTAGACTGCATTTGATAATCAAAACTAAAGAGATCACGAGTAAGATACTGCTCCCCTTCCAATCCAACCACTTCAGTAATATGCGTCACTCGACGTAAACCATCTCGCATCCGCTCTATCTGCACAATAATGTCGATAGTGCCCGCGATCTGACGGCGTAATGCGGTGGCAGGTAAGTGAACTTCAGCCATCAATAACATATTTTCTAATCTTATCAACGCATCTGGCGGTGAATTCGCATGCAACGTACACATGGAGCCATCATGGCCTGTATTCATCGCTTGCATCATATCCAGTGCCTCTGCACCACGAACCTCACCAAGAATAATACGATCAGGTCGCATACGAAGAGCATTCTTTAGTAAATGGCGCTGATCGACAGCTTCCAAACCTTCCGTATTCGCGGGACGCGTTTCAATGCGTATCACATGAGGTTGTGCCAATTTCAATTCAGCCGCATCTTCGATGGTAATGATCCGCTCATCGGGTGAGAAACCAAATGACATGGCATTTAATAATGTGGTCTTACCTGCACCTGTGCCACCAGATATCAATACATTGACTCGACAACGTGCAATGATATCAAGCAAGGTAACCATGTCACTTGACATAGCACCCAGTTCAGCTAACTGGCTTAAGCTCCGTTTATTATGGCTAAACTTACGAATTGAAATACAGGTGCCATCCAGCGCAAGCGGCGGAATAAGCACATTGACCCGACTCCCATCGGGTAAGCGAGCATCAACCATCGGATTGGTTTCATCAATCCTTCGTCCTATCCGACTCACAATACGGCGTGCTAAGTTAAGTACATGCTCCTCATCACGAAAGCTTATCTGGGCAGATTTGAGCTTACCGTTATGTTCAATAAACACTTCTTTATGACCATTGACCATGATATCGGTGATATTAGGATCATCGATCAATACTTGTAATGGCCCCAGCCCTAGCATCTCATCCACCAAACGAAGCATCATTTGTTTTTGTTCTTGTCCTCCCATAGGCAGTTGATGGCGCAGCGCAATGTCCCCCACGGCCTCAAAAGTGCGGGTCTCGAGTTCTTCCCGGGATAATTGCACCACCACCGCAGGCTCGATCGTCAGCATCACCTCTGTGTGAATAAGCTCGAATCGACTCTGTTGTCGCTCTGAATCCTTTACTGAACTATTTCCCCGTACTGTATTGACGTGAGATGTCAGGCTCTGCTGAGTCAGTGTTTTCCGTCCAAACATTAGCGTCTCCTAAACCAATGCTGTAGGCCACGACCCCGGTCTACGGGCTGTCCTGCAATCTTGGCTGCAAGTTGTTTAAATACCTTGCCAAGTCGCCCTTTATCATCAGTAACCTGACAACCTAATGTTGCGCTGGATAGCATTTTTTCAGGGCTAAATGGCATCACAAAATCCACGGCCTTACCCAATGCATGATTAACATCGGTTAACGAAATCAACGACACTTTCTCAGGTTTTGTGTGGTTAAGGATCAAAATCGTCTGCTGATCATGATCCGTCTGCAACTGCGTCAGTAATTGATTGGTATGGCGGATGGATGCCAATGTGGGCTCTACCACAACAAGACGAATATCAGCACTGCGCATGGCCTCAAACCCCACGCTGTCACGTAAACAAAAAGAAGGCAGATCCCAAATCAGGTAATCAGTCTGTTGCTGACAAAATAATGATGTTGCTTCAAAAGACACTGAATCGGGCCAAAACTCTTGGGCTAGCTGCTGACTGTAGCCGGTAAAAACATGCAATTTATCCGCTGCCTTCACTCCGCTACGCTCAAACACTATCGGCTCAAGACGCTCAGGGTATTCCAACATTTCGGTGAGCCGATTACTGGCAGTAATGTTAAAATGGAGGTCTAAATCGCCACTGACAAAATCTAAATCAGCACAGGCAACTCGCGCCTCAAACTGATGTGATAACAACCACCCTAGGTTAGCGGCAATGGTGGTGCAGCCTGCGCCGCCCTTGGCACTGGCAATGACGATGCGTTTCCCCTGCCCACTCGATGCGACTCGATATTGTGAATAGCCAGCCTGAGACTCGGTGTCCTGAATGTTGTAAATATTTGAAGTCATCTAAAATATGCCCTTCGACCCATGAGTGAGTGAATATGTGAATTCATGCTAATTACCAGCGCCCCCAGATAAAGCACCCGATATCGGTGATGACTGACTCAATGGCACATTCGGCTGTTCATAGTAAGACTCCAATGTTGAGATGGCCTTGCGCCCCTCTGTTGCTGATAGCGTTTGCCCCACCACCAAATCCCGTGGATTTGAAACCATTTGTGCCAATGCATTAGCATTCGCACAACCAAAATTAGCCGAGCGTTTAAAGTCATTAAGCACTGTTTTAGGCTCTTTTCCTGCATCACAGCGCGGCACTAAAGGACGATATGACTCCACCACCAGAATCAAATCAACCGAGCTATCCACCGACTTTTTCACCTCAATATCAAGCTGTGAGGGATAAATAAACCTAAGATGCATCAACGCCTTTACTGCCGCTAATACGTTCTCTGCACGTGCAGAATATGTCTCAATACGCACTCTGAGCGTCGCAGGATCGCCGCGTTCTAATAGGAAACCTTCCAGTGCTTCCCTGTCTTGAATATCAAGCTCATCACTCTGTAACTGTAAAGAAAATATATCTGTGACAGACTGAATAGCAATCTCAGGCTGACGTTTAATGGGTTCGCTAGAACAAGCTAAAAGCGAATAGCTCAGCAGCAATAAAACAATTAAGCGCATGGGTCACCTCAGTAATAAAATCCATTGTCACCGAGCAGGCGCAGCTGACGGTTATCGTTAGGGGTAGTTTGTGACTCTGATGACCCCATTTCCCCTTGATGAGGCCAAGCTAACAGTCGCTCAACATCACTTAAGGGAATGAGCCCATCGGTGGGCAATGGCAATGAATCTCCACGTGTTGGATCAACCAGATAGACGGTGGCAATAATGATTAGCTCAGTCTCCTCTCGCTTAAACTCATTGGAGCGAAATAAAGTGCCAAGTATTGGAATGTCGCCAATCCAAGGCACCTTTTGCAGCTGTTCTATGTCATTAGATTGTAATAAGCCACCAAGCGCGAAACTCTGACCACTGGCAAGCTCGATAGTGGTCGATGCCTTACGTGTGGTGAATATCGGAAAGGATGAGTCTCCCATCATCACATTGGTACTTTGCGATAATGTGCTGACTTCTGGTTCTATTTGTAAACTTATCCGGTTCGGACTCAGTACAGTAGGCTTAAAATCCAGTCGTACACCAAAGGGCTTATACTGAATGCTAGCCGTGTCACCATAAATCAGCGGAATGGGCACTTCACCACCAACAAGAAACGATGCTCTTTCGCCACTTATCGCTGTCAGGTTGGGCTCGGCCAATACCGATATCATGCCGTTGGTCGACAATGCATCGACCATAACCGCCACATTGCCCCAGCCCAAACTATCGACGAACCTAAGCTTACCGGTACCGAATCCTTGAGAGCCCCATTTGATACCGAGTTTATTCGATACATTACGAGATACTTCTGCGATCCTAACCCTCAAGTTGACCTGAGTTGACATGGTAATATTGAGTTGATTTATCAATTCATTTTTTTGTTCTGTGCCAGATGAAGTTTGTTTTCCTGCTCTACTTGTCGTGGCCTTTTTCCCTCCTTTAGTCTGGCCTGAAGCTGCTCCCCCTTGTTTACCTTTTTGCATGGGTTGCGAGACATAACCTTCAGCAAGTCGAATGATCTTCTCCGCCATACTAGGTGTCGGTACTTGTCCTTTTAAAAACAACTTACCTGCGATAGATTCGGCACTGACTAAGGCATCGGGAAATTCATTTTTGATCAATCCATTTAACTCATCAACATTATGACTCACCTTCACCGTGGCCGAATAAATCACATTTTCATCCGTATCTAATACATAGAGAGATGTGGTGCCAGCTTGTTTACCAAATACCATTATTTTTGTATTGGTCAATGCCTGATAATCAGCAATGATATTGCTAGATATAAAAATAGATTTAGCCGTCGTAGGTAATTGTACCAATTTGGCTTTATCTAATGTCACGTCTAACTGAATATCCAATGACTGAGCTTGTGATGACCAACAAAATAACAACACAAACACGAAATAAATAATTACGTTAATCACTCTTATCCCCAGTTTTATTAAGTATTCGTTTTTCGTCGGCTCTGAATTCAACCAAACCTATATTGGGTTGAACACGTTTAATATCTGGAAATATATCGGTGATATTGATTTGGTCATGATTAGCGCTTTTATCAACCTGACTATCTCGACTGCGTAATATCAAGGTTAATATTCCTAGTTGATTGGCCAGTATTATTCTATTGGCTTGCTCTGGGAGAACTTCTAATGTCACTGCACTATCATCAGGAATAAAACCTTTATGCATCTTCTGCGCCTCCATATATTGCTCGACTTTAACGGCGTCATTAAATGCCAGTATTCGGACATTTTTGGCAATGGTTTTCACATATAAACTCTGAGTTTCATTACCTCGAGTACGCAACTCCTGCTCCTTCGATGCTAATAGCAGCACATCAACAACATCCCCTGGGCCCACGAGCCCTGAATTTGCGGTCACTTGATCAACAGGTACTGACACTGCACGATATCCAGACCGAAGAGACACTGACAAGAAACCACCTTCTTCAGGTTTAAGAAAATCAGACTGACTCATAATATGACCCGCCATAAATGAGCGTGCAAGTACCGAATCATTAAGTTGAGTAATATTGAAATTATGTTTACTGATATGATCCACCAGCTTACTCATTTCATGTTCATTCATCACTTTCCATTCAAATAAAGATGCACCGAATGGTTGACCTGATTTAATAACCTGCTTGGCCACAAGCACTTCTTGTATTACCTTCTCCATTTTTATATTTACCTGTTCTTGCGACGCAAAAACACTCAAGTACAGACCAACAAGACCTGTCAGAGAAATAAAAACGGAGAAATACATTAAACGTTTTACTGTCATTATGTGTATTTCTATTTAGAGAAGACGGAACAAATCCACCTATTTAAAGATAAACGTTATTTTTCTTTATTCATGGTTTCCAGCTTGGTCACTATATTGCCATAGACATCATTAATCGCCTTAGTCAAAGTGCCCTCATCGCCCAAAAATTGGAACATGATAAGCGACATGGCCGCGGCTAATATGGCATATTCAATGGCAGCAGCGCCGCGCTGCTTTTTTTTCATCGTATTAATCATCATTGTATTCCTATGGTATTAATCCAGTTAAATTAATGTTCAACTTGCAGCTCGTTAATTGCGTGTAATCGATATAGGGATAGATTTCTAGCATCGACATTTTTAAGGCTTGAATCAAAATCAAAACATTTCATATTGTTGTTATGACTTAATTCAGATGACACATAACACTTTTTAGAATAATAATCACCGTTGTCATCCACTGTATTATCTGGAAATACTGACTCGTCTAAAGGGATCAGACTACCCAATAGGTTAAGATCGGGTATTTTCCATGTCGTCAAACCACACCTTGAATTAACGTTAAAGCCATTTACGATTGCATCAATCTGTGAAAACCGCTGAAATCTAGACCGATCGTTGAGAGAAAATAGCTGCCAAACACTGCCCGTTTCCTTGTCTCTGGCACACTTAGCCTCGTCCACTGAAGTCACTCGTGCACCATTGATGTCCATCAACTCATAGGGGGAATGTTCACTCACCAAACGGCTAAGCAAGACATTGTTCTCTTGGTTTTTAACCGCTTTATCAAACCACTTCTCCCTAGCATTAAGATGAGATGTTTTAAAACTATAAGCCTGCTGCTGAGCCGTATCATGATTCTCTTTATTCAGCCAATAGTAGAAATATTGTTGATCAGAAGATTGATTATACTCATCTTGTAATGCCAAATGATGAGGGAAAACACGGGTATTAATATGGTTATTATCAGTGTTTAAGGTCTTTATTTGGTTAAGGCTCGGCACTTGCCAATTATCGCGACCACAATAGTTTGCCTCATTGAGCCGTTTCACTAACCCAGTGGTGCCCATCACATTTTCTTCAGTATTGGTGCCATCATTAAAGGGCAAGTTATCTTTTCCTTCGGGTAAACCGTCTGTCAGTAAGCGCCAGATCCGAGCTAATCTTGCAGGCCTAATGTCCGATACACAGCGCCAACCTTGAGCGTAAGAAGTATTGCTCGGCAGATAATCACCATTAATATCTAACTTACGAAAATGAGTACCTACCTCAGATTCGTTCTCTTTAACATCGTAGCCATCATTCTTAGCCCGTACTAGAGCTTGCTGCGCAGTATTTTTAGCCGATATGATACCTGCGCTACGCTTAAGTGCGCTTAACCGCGCCGCCAAGCCATCTAACTCAATGAGCAAAGCATCACTGAGTGCGCCGGAATCCATCGCCTCGGTTAATATGCTATCAATGCTATCAAAACCGTTAAGGGTCTGTTCAAACGTATAAATAGCCTGATACAAGGCTAATGTTGCACTGTGTAATCCTTGGCCATTTACACTCGATAACGCGGCTAGTTTATGACTCACATCACTGCTGTGTTGGCTCAATATCAACATATACTCAAAAGGCTTTAAGCTATTAATCGAAGCCTGTAAACTTATGACAGTATTATTCATTGCCATTTTCTGGGTCTGCAGTTCAGTTAATAATAAGTCTAAATTTGCTAAAATCGAACTGTCAGTAGCAGGCCGATTTTTGTTAATCAAATCCACATAAAGTCGATAATTAATATAAGTTGTATTTAATTGCTCAACCAGTAATGACACTTGAGCATGTAACGTCTTCATATCCTGATTTATCTTATTAATCTTATTCAATCGCGGTTCAGGCTTTTTCATCTCCACAAGCAAATGGGCATTCAAGCGGCTTTCCTGACTCAATAACGCATTAACCCGAGTCATAGCCTTATCTTTGATGCGCAGTAATTGCGCCGTCACCTTATCGGTTTTATCTAATGTCCAGTAAGGGTAATAATTTACTTTCTGACCGTTCGTCATCCAGATAGCACCACTGTTATAAACGACATAATCTGTTGCTGACTTAGCCCAGAAGGATCCATGTCCTAAATACATAAGAATAGGTTCTTTCTTTCCAGCCTCAGCTGTCATTGCCATCACTAATGAATCGGGAGGCGCATCCCAACCTTGTAAGCCACATAAAGCATTTTGGTTAATTGACACTACATGATTAGCAAGCTCTACTTTATCGCTAAAACCTCTCTTTTCTCCCCAATAAATAGGCTCCCCTTCCCCTTTTTCATCAAACTGGGCCCAGCACTCTTTATTGTCAAAACCATATTTATTACTGTTATAAGAGGTCTCAGTAATCTCCGCCACGAGTCCTATCGCTTGCATAGGCACAAATTCCATAACCACAAAATCACCATTGGCACCACTTGCATCTAAGGTTTTACCGGCTAAATTTGTTTCTCCCTCCTTAGCATTAGCACGCACACGGATCAGCACCTGATCTTTATCATAAACCTGCGGGCCTATGTGTTGTGGGTTACTGTTTGCAGCAGCCCAACTCACTCCGCCATCATGGCTATATTCATAATGCACCGCCTCGGTAAAACCAGATACCCAGCCCCACTTAAGGCCATTGGTGATCTCAACACCACTGGCATTGACTATGACTGAGGTAGTGGGAGCCTCAGGCTGAGGCGGCATAACGGTATAAGCTTGCACATTAACGAGTGCTAAACTGGGTAAACGATCGGTTAATACCTCTCCCTTAACACGTACCTGCACCTCACCAACTTGATAGGTATTATCAACTGGCAACTGATGAGGGTTTGTTGTTACCGTGATCCAATCGTGATCAGGAGTCTTGATTTCATAATCTTGAGCAAACTCAAATCCGGTACTCCATTGCCAAGCAAATGTATCAAGAGTGTCGTCAGTAATAGGCGAGCTAGGCGCATCTGGAACAACAGGTTTTGACGTAAACGCAGCAAGTGATCGCAGTATTTCTCCAGCACCATGAACGCCTATCGTATTTTTCGTAACGCGTACATACACTTCACCTACAGCAAAATCACCATCGCCCACCACAGCAGGCTTAGTTATCGCATTGCCCCATGTTTGTCCTGCATTTGTGGATATTTCATAATGCTCTACTGCTACAAAACCTGCGGCATAGTCCCAGTCAAACGTATCATTAATGTCATCAACCAGCCCATTGTTCGCTGCTGCTGGTTTAGATTCATCTTGAGTGAATGCTGGTGAAATCACAGCCGTAATCCCCGCTTCCATGCCATTGCTTTCATTAAACGGTACACGAATTTTGATACTATTTGCGGGGTAAGACCTATTCCCCACAAACTCCGGATTCGTCTTAGCCTGACGCCAAATGCCATCCAAATAGACTTCATAATCTGATACTTGGGGAAACCCGGCTAATGGCTCCCAGCTAAAGCTGTCATACTCGTCATTCACTGACAGGATCATTGGCGCCACTGGACTAGCTGGCGTCACAGTAAATGGAGCAGTTGAAGATATCGGGTTTCCAGCAGGGGTATTATTCTCTATTTGCTCAACTAACCTAAGTTGTAAAGCCCCTGAATCAATGGCAATATCCTCAATAGGTTGAGGTTTAGCAGTGACCGTTAACCAACTCAGCCCCGCATTCAAAGAGTATTCATAAGCAGTAAAATCTATATATTCAGGCACAAACTGCCAATCGAAATTATTCGCTCGATCATTGACCGTTAAATTCGCAGGGGCTGAAGGGATAGGGACCTGAGTAAATGCCTTATGTGACACAAGAGGTAAGCCCGCTTGGCGCTTTCTGCTTTCATCTGCACGGATCCGCACTTGCACCGAACCGAGACTAAAGGCACCAGTGCCAACATAAAGGGGCATAGCAACAACATTTTGCCAGCTTTGACCGGTATCGAGAGAATATTCATAATCTTTTATGTCAGTGAAATGACCAACCCAACTCCAAGTAAATGTATCTGCATTGTCGTTAACCACACCTTGTTTAGGTGAGCTGGGGATAATGAACACTCGATTTGCTAATATTTCAGTACGTGACAATTTCATCGCGGATACATAATCTCGAACGATATCATTCATCGCCTCAGCATTACTCACCCCGACCAATTTATCCGTTCTATGTTTCAGCCCACCAAGATCCAACAAACTCAATTTGGCTCTGGTGCCTTGACGAGCAATCATTGTGCTTACTCCGTCCTTAATCGAAGTTTGCTCAGCTGCCTGCATAATTTTGGTTAACCCTTGAGCTAAAAGATGCAACTCTTTATCTAATATTTGTTGACCTGCAACATAATCTTTCATCAAGCTATCTGCATCAATCCCCAATAGGTTAGCTAAAACCTGTTTAGCAGTCTCAAAATCTGTTCCTCTTTGATCTGCAATGGTCATTATCAGACTAGTAAAGGGGGTTACCAATGCACCATCACTCGCAGGCGCTGATAAGACAAATGCCCTATCAAGCTTAGTATTCGGGTTATCCATGTCTATTGTCTGGTGAGGAATAGCCTCAACGATAATAGAATAACGCGCCAAGTTTTTACTTATAACCGGCAAGGTATATTCACCGCTCGATCCTGTCAGTACGTTGACTCCATCATCATTGTCACAATACAAATTTTGATTGAGATCAATACATACTTTGGCATCTTTTAAGTAACCATCTAATGCAACTCCGCTCAAAGAATGAGCCGCACTCACAGGATAACTCACCGATCCCAGCTTATTGTCAGGCTCCGAACCACCACAGGCGGCTAGAAAAGATGTTAGAACAAATATAATCATTAAAAATGATGGCTGACTTCTGAACACCATTAAATACATTCCTTGAACCAAGTTTTAATTAACCAAATAAACATTAACTTTACATTTTCACAAATAATAATGGGAATGAGATCTATTATCAATATCATTTGGACTTTTATTCTGTTAATTTACGTAACCATGACGATATCGACTACTTCCTAAGCAGTTGACGATCTTTTATTTCAATAAATAGCAATGTGAATTAATATGATTAAATGTTCAAAAATATCAAAGTTAGCAATGTTGGTCGCCAGTTGTCACTTCATAACGGCCTGTGGTGGCGGAGATGACGACATCAGTGTCCAAAATAAAGATCACTACGCCTACAAAGCACTTCCAGTTTGTCAGGATATTGATCTTGATGGGAAATGTGGTAGTTTCGAACAAAAAATAACAACATTAGAAAATGTGTCTGCAAGCAAAAGTGGGCCTTATTTGATCAATTCAAATGGCTTTTTTTTGACAGCCAACAGTGAAGCTAAACTTGTTAGCCCATTTACCACGTTAATCCAAAATGAGGTGTTATTTAACCCTCTAGTGTCGGGAAATTCAGATCAAGCAAAAGCCTATTTACAGAAGGTTTTCGGAGAAAAGTATCATCTTAATTTTGCAGAACTCGATACTATTCACGGTCCAGAAGATGCAACAGCACAATTAATATCCTCATTTCAATATGCCATTTCATTAACGGGTGATTCAAACTATTTAAAAATTGCCGCAGCCATAGATAAAATGGTGACACACACAACCTTCGATATACGAGAGCAACTCAGCCAAACAGATCTTGACAATAGTTTCGTTAATTTAAATAACCGCTATCTCCTATCGGGTTCCTACCCCCTTAGCTCGCTGATATTGCCCAAGTCAATCACCATGAATGAACATACAGGCCTGTTGTTAGCATTGACCTCTGATGACAAACTCCTTCAGGTTAATACGGCTACAGGCGCATACTCATCATTTCCGGCCTCGGCAACACAACCATCAACTCAACAAGCAGAACGGTTCCGGTACTTAGATGATGATCATGACGATGATCATGACGATGATCATGATGATGATAACGATTTGTGTCGATATGGTCTCTGCGATGATACGGGCAACACTCAAGTTACCTCCAATCTTACTTTTGCCGCTCAGGGGCTTGATAACACACAGGCCTATCTCATTTACCAACCAACAACCTATGGCGATAACTCAATAACCAATACCTGTAATGCCTCTGGAGATAATGGTATTTACTTGTCTGAAATAGGCAAAAACACTAAAATCGTTCCCGCTGAAAACGCAAATGACAATCGGACGATTGACACCTACAGCAGCGCATCTGGAGGTGGGCCAGTCGTGATAGAAAAGCCGATTCTTCCTGCATCTGAGGCAGAATGTCATAATAATCATATTAATTGGTTAACGCCTATTCATCATCACAATCGTGTCGCCGCTGTATTCACTAATGGCCCAGAAAAAATGGCAGAGCTGCAGCTATTGGACAGCAAAACGTTAATCCCAACCCAGCAAGTATACACCCTAAGTACCTCTACTCCTGGTCTGGTTCTCAACAAGCAAGGATCGGCATTGCTTGTCACTCAAGGGCATGATGGTCAAAGCATGATCTTAGACGCTAAGACTCTGCTCCCTAAACACACTATACCAAAATCAGATATTAATGATGCCAGCTTCGTCAATAATGATAGCGAGCTCTTGATAAGTGATGGAACTAAAACAATATCTTGGTTCGATATCAGCGCTCCATACCAGCCACTCGCCAGCTTGACCTTAGATAGCATTGTCAAGCGTGTGGTTTCAGATCCCGCAGGAGAATACAGTGCAGTACTCACCACGAGTCAACTCTATTTACTCAATAACACGCAGCGAAAAATCGTTAAATCTATGCGTTATGATAAGTCCTATCCATATGGAATGAGCATGCTCACAGATAAAATCATTATCTCTCGCTATGGAGCGATTGATCGCATTCAATTTACTAATTTGGTGGGATCATCGCTAAAAGTCGGTTATCAAATGATCTCTAGGGATCTTGTGACTCTTTGGTTAAATAACGCTAATCAAACCCTACAATCAACAACACTTGCTCATGTGTTAGGTGCCAACGGCGAAAGCGATACTGTTAGTATTCAATTTGACAATATTGATATTGAATGGTTACCTACTGATGCCACTACCGCTGCAGAAGTTCAACAAGTAAAACTGTCAGGTAACTACCGCGGCGAACGTGTGATCTTGTATAAGCAACTGCAATAAATCGCTAAAGTGCAGTCAAAAACCGCAGCAAAGCAACGGCGGTTTTCAATGTCACTATAGTCTTTTATCTTGAATAATAAAATCCAGACTACTGATGATCGCCTCGACTTGAGCAAGCACACAATTTTCATCATCAACTTGCATGCTATCAGGGTACACTTCAGTGGTGGTATTATAACAAGCATCAGTAAAGCCAGTACACAGACCCAAAGCCTTAGTCGCATAGTTGATCACCCCTTTTTGTGACAAAGGCACGCCGATCAATTTGCCATCCTTATCAGCTGGGGCAATATGAGTGATTTTTTCTACCGCCTTAATAATTGCACTTTGAAAAGCATCAGCTGGGTTATCACTGTCACCGACTAAGTAGAAGCCATCAGGAATATTCCAGTTTTGATGGATCACTGCATCCCTAGCTGCTAACGCTGGTCTGAACTCTGAGTTATCGGTATCTGTCGTTTCATGAAGATCAATATGAGCCATCAAATCAAGATTAAGCGATGCAACAACAGCCATCAGCCCTGCGGACTCTTCAGAAGGAGAATCGGCATAAAATGAGCGGTTAGGATCAACGGCATTAACATTCCAGCGGTTAATCGTTTCATAGCCCCAAGGACTGACACAAGGAACCACCACGAAATTAAATTTATCGTTATAGTCTAATATCTTGGTTTCTAAAAAGCGCAATGCTCCATGGACACCACTGGTCTCATAGCCGTGCACTCCACCAGTGATTAATATGGTGGGCTTACTCTTGTCCCAATCACAACTTTTCACCACTAAAAGAGGATATTTTTCGACATCATAAGAAAGGGCACCGTACTGTTCTATATCAAAATGAGTGTTAAGCGGCACGATTTTACTGACCACATCATTAAGATATGAACGTTTAATGGTCTGCATGCCACGCCATGCAAGTTTCTCTTGTTCTCCCCATTTTTGACCTTGAATACCAATGGAATATACATCTGACTGCGTCATATTTATTACCCTTGAATGATCATTTTTATTATTCGACTAATAACAAATCATATCAAGGCTAACAGGATAAACGCCACATTTCATTTAGGCTACCAACACACTCTTTGAGTTTTTTACCTTAACCTCTTTTAACAATCTTATTTTCGTGGCACATAAATATTTAATAAAAATAACTAATACTGGCTGCCGCGAAGTTTGTGTCATCCTTTTGCTCTTCAAATTGTTGACTGCCGTGTAATGTTGAAAACAGTAATCCCCAACTTCTCCAACGCATAGCAAAACCGACACTGAACAAACCTTGTTCATGAATTATATCGACGGAATGACTCGATTTGAAAGTATTGCCATCTAAGGTAATATCGTTAAAAACATAACGGCCATTGAAGGACAAAAATACTTGCCAGTTGAAAATTTGACTTGATATTAACGTATAGGGATTAGCACTATAAGAAGCCGTTGAGTTGACCATAGCAAAAGTGTCCCCTAAGCTAGTGCCCAATCTAAATATCAATGCGGCCCCAAGATCACTACTAAGATTACCAATACCTGCTTGCATATAAATACTGGTATCAACTGTGATGTTATCAGACAAGGGCAATACAATTAAACGCTGTAAATATTCAGAACCAATGCGCAATACAGGTTCATTGTTAATCTGATTATCCCAGCCATTGGCTTCTGTCGCTGAAATAATATCATGGGTAGCAGCTTGAATTTCCTCAGCAAGGGCTATTGGCCCCACAACCCCAAAATCAAACGTTAAACTCGTTGCTACACCCTCATTGAACTGGCGTAATTTAACTTGCCACAATAAAGCCCCAACATAAGGTCTATCATCAATAATCAATGATTCTTCTTCTATATCTGTTGGGGTAAACATCGCTTGCTGGAGAGAGTAACTTGCCATGTAGCGTCCCTCGACACCATGATTGATATAAGTCCAGTCACTAACATAACGCAACCAATCTGGGATGCTGATGTCTGCAAAACGTTCAACAGGAGCATTACCCCAAGCATAAGCAATACCATTAGTATAACCATCATCACTAGGTTCAATGACGCCAAAAGCATCATTTTCAAACGTAAATTCTCCCCAGCTTGTTGACGGCTTCAACGTATCAGCTGAAAATACATCCATTGATATGAATAAATAAACGACAAATGTTATAGCAGAAATAAATTTTCTCATACAAAGGTAACTATACACGCATAAGTTATAAGCAACATATTTATTAGCACCTATGAAGACCACTAATAATTACAACTAGTACAAAGGTATAGTTGAAGTGGTCAAGTAATATTTACCACTTCATGTAACAAGGATAAGAAGATAAATTAGTGATGCCTAAATCTAGCCTCCATCTTACCTAAATTTAAACACATAAACTCAATATGTAACCACCTACTCACCCAAAGCAATTTTATTGAGCTGTTACTAATAATAATTCTTTAGCTATTTCGTCTGTAAGTTGCTCAACTCCCTTTGAAAGTGCGTCAACTAAAGCTGGGTAGCCTTCTTCCTTAAGCGGCACTGATAGGTTAAAAGAATGTATCATCGATATTTCACGTTGTTTATCTACCATTATCCACTCGCCAGCTACCTCAGCATTCCCTTCATAGGAACCATTAAACTTTTGTAATTGTACTTCAAGCAGTGGCTGGGAGTTAAGATCGACAATAGAACTCAATTGTACTGGCCAGTAATCTGCCTGTTTAGCTCTGAGGCCAAGAATCAGACGTTGCGTCAATTGTGCTGAGATATCCTGAGCCCACAAATTATATTTTGCCAGTTCAACCTGCATAGGACTGGTTCTGTAAACAAGTCCTGATTGCTCTAGATATTTGGCTAGCTTAACCGGAGCAACGATGATATGAGGAGCATCTTGACTAACAATAGACTTAGTTAAAGGTGCAAGCAGTAAGTATCTCTGGCTCTCGTGACTTCCGCTACTGCAGCCAATCATAAATACAATGACAAAAAACAGATACTTTTTCATTATTATTTCCCTTTCACTGGAACAGGATCATTGGTTTTATCTTCACCAAATAGTAGTGAATTGGGTTTCTCGTTGATTTGGCGAAGTACAGGTTTAAACTCCATCATCACCTGTTCAAATTGCCCCAAAGCAATTTCCAATTCCTGATAGATTTTAGAATCAGGACCATAGCCTCCAAGTATCTGTTGGATCTGAATTAAGCTTTTACGGATATCCGCAGGTAGCTCTTTCGTATCTTTATGTGCAAGCAATTCGTCGATAGTTTCAGCTACACGTTCTGAAGTCTTTAAGGTCGTATTAAGTGAGCTGATAGTGTCATCCAAAGGAAGCTTATTAAGCTTTTTAAGAAAGTCAGTTATTTGCATCTGAATAGCTGAGAAACCTCCTTTTTTAGTCGGATATACGTCATAACCTTCAAACTTATTCGACCCTTTGTATTGCGGTTCATCTGCATAATAGTCAGTGTCAATATATAATGCACCAGTCAACAAGTTACCCGTTTTAAGTGTTCCACGTAAACCGCTGGCAAAATCATTATGCAGTTTATTTTTAATCTCTCTTACAGAAGATGGCTCTAAATTTTCGTACAGGCGATCAAGTTCAACCCGTATAAGCACTGGGATCTGTTTAGCGGTAAGACTAGTATCATTATTGGAGGGCATCTGCAGTGGCACTTTCATTACGGTACCTATTCGAAGACCACGGTATTCAACTGGTGCTTTGGCCTTTAGCCCCCTTACTGATTCATCAAATAACATAACAAACTCAATATAATCATCATGCATGCTTTCGCGCACCTCTCTTTGAGAATCAAACAGTGGGAAGCTACGCATATCTTCTGTGACACGACGACCATCATCTGAATTTCTTTGTACTCCAAATGTCACTCCACCACTAATGAGACTTTCTATTGAGCCTAATTCAACATCGAATCCTTCGGCGTTGAGTCGTACATTCACACCTGACAATAACCAGAAATAAGTGCTATTTCGAACAAGGTTATCGTATGGTTCGAAAATGAACAGCTGATAAGTCGTTTTTTGTTTTCCAATATCAAAGTTGGTTTTTTCGACACGACCAACAGTGAAACCTTTATAGATAATTGGATCGCCAACACCAAGCTTTCCAGCCTCTTCATGAGTAAGTAAAATACGTAGACCTTTAGTATCTGGTGGTGCCACAGGAGGGACATCTAATATGTCAAAGTCGAGCTTCAGTACATTAGACTTCCCCGGTTGTAATTCAATATATGAGCCAGATAATAATGTTTCGAGACCAGATACCCCACCTTTGCCAATACGAGGCTTAACGATCCAGAACTGAGAATCATCCTTCAGCATACGTTCGGCATCGTTATTCATGCGAGCTTTGATGATTATGTAATCATAGTCTTGACTCAACTTAATATCTGTAATGACGCCCACTTTAACGTTTAATGATTTTATCTCGGTTTTACCCACCTCAATTCCCTCTGCGGTTGACACCTTAAGGGTTATTTCTGGTCCTGTAGCACTTATCTGCTGATAGAGCATCCAGCCTCCGATCACAAAAGCGAGGATAGGAATAATCCAGATGACAGAAATCTGTTGCTGGTTATATACTTCCGCTTGAATATTTTTCTCATCTCTTATCATTTGTTTTCTCTACTATTCCAAAGTAATCTCGGATCGAAACTCACTGCTGAAAACATAGTTAAGATAACGACAGCGGCAAAATATAGAGCCGCAGGACCAGGATAAATTTCCATTAGGTTATTCAGCTGTACCAGTGCGACCAGTATGGCGATAACAAAAATATCAATCATAGACCAGCGTCCAATAAATTCTGCAACACGATAAACCTTGAGTCGTAACATACTTTCTTCAAGAGGAAGCTCAGGCATTTTTCTCACGTTGTAATAAAGCCAACCTAAGGTAAACATTTTGGCGATAGGAATAAATACACTAGCGAAAAATATGATCGCTGCAATAGGATAAGATCCCATACTCCATAGCAACAACACTCCTTCAATGATGGTCGAACCTTCACTCTCTCCTAAGCTAACTGTGTACATAATAGGACACAGGTTAGCTGGAATATAAAAAGTCGCTGAGGCGATGAGTAACGCCCACGAATGTTGAATATTTTTATGTGGAACATAATTGTTAAGTTGACTGTTGCAACGTATGCAATAACTATGGTTTCGTGCTGACATAGGATTAATCTGGTGACAAACATGGCAGCTAAGATGATTACGAGAATGATGCGTATCTCCAGCTTTCACACCTTCAATTTGCCTTATTGGGATAAACTGATCCCACAGCCAACGCTTATCTACCATAGAAATACATTTAACAACTAAAACAGTGTACACACAAAACGCCCAAAACGAACTGCCCATATTAATATCAGCCAACGAAGCAATTTTAATTAAGCTCACAAGAACACCAATCAAAAACACATCGACCATTAGCCATGGCTCAACAGCGAAAATGATCCGGCATAGTAATTTCACCCTAGTATTCTGTTGACTGGTCAGCACATGATTCTGATACTTTCCTGCTTTTATATGTAAGTATAAAATAGCGGAAACATATATAGTGGGTAGTACAATTACTGTACCAAGAAGAAGTAACGCTAGCGAAGCATTTTCAAAGTATTTCAACATTCCTGCTACTTGAAGCAGAGTGATCTCCTGTGACAGTTCGCCAATACTGAAAGACATAAAAGGAAAAGACACACTGAGCATAAGCGCTAAAAGGCAAGCAATTGCATAAGCCACGGGCCTCTGGTACGGCTGATTAACAACGCTAGTTAATTGATGACCACATCGAGGACAACATGCTTTCTGACCTCCAACAACATCAGGAATTGCAACAACTAAACCGCATTCTTCACATGAAATCAGAGGCTGTGATTCATTCACAATGCCTTTTATCAAAAATACTTCCTCTTTAATACAGCTTAGTAAATAATAATTAAATACAAGATATTAATTTTTCAGATCACATTCACCGTTAATACCACTGTTCAACATGTTAACCCCTCATCTTAAAATAATTTAAGGTATATTCCCCCGTATGAATACATTACAACCAAAGTTCATTTACTAGGCGGTAAAAATATATAAATCATTATTCCGCATTATTTTGCTTCACTTCATGGGCTGCTGACTCAATAAACATTCTTGTATCATTCACGAAGTTATCAACATCTTTACGTATTTGCTCATAATTTAAATGACTTTCATCATTTTCAAGTGCTGCCGGTGCGATAATGGCAGACACTCTTCCCGCAAGTCGCTCTGAGGTCACACTATCTACTATGTGTACTTCTATTATAATCCGCGCCGTTTTATCTCGTGTCCCTGCCGCCATTTTGATAGAGCCAATAACAGCCCCTACAGGCGTCATTTCTGTGAGTGCTAAATCTCTTGCTTCAGTTGTTGCTCGACTAATTCTAATATTGATTCTAGCCACATGAGGCCCTGCTTTATCAACCACAGTCATAGGTATCGATATATTTTTCCGTAATTGATCTGTGATTACATTCGCAAGATTATCTAATACTGATTTGGGAATTTGTTTGTCCTGAGTTAAATCTTGCTTGAGTTCAACCTTAGGCACCATTAATGCCGTATAATCATGAGGTTTTATTGTGTTAGACACCCACTGAACACCGACTCTGTCATCGTCATAGTCAACTTCATGTAACAATGTATTGTCTGGCATATCCGTCGCAGCAATCTCCTCATCTGTGGGCCTTAAACTCGAACACCCCGCCAATGTAACAAGGAGAAGAGATAAATAAGTGACCTGAATATTCATATTAATTTGTCCAATAAAAATGCTAAAAGCAGGCTTTTCCTGCTCATTATTTAGACTTCAATGTTGTTTTTATAAAAAATGAAGTGCAAAAATAAAAGTAAAAACCATTTTATAACGTATGTCAAATGCCCCGCATAGACAAATAGCTGATTTAGTGAATAGTAACGATCCCTGACCATATAAAAATAAATTAAATATAATCAATATATAAAATCGCCTCAAATCACTTTTATCTATTAAGTCATTATACTAGCCCATACTAAAATGAGCTTAACTACAGCTTTTATCCAACACTTCCCTTACAAAAACCTTAACTATACTCGTTCCATCAGAGAAAGAGCTTTCTCAACATCACAGCCCTATTAAGCTACCCTATTAAGCTACCCTATTAGGCAGCTCAAACGAGTATATTAAATTGTGTCATTGCTTGAATGAAAGACCTACCCTTTATATAAGGTTCAATAAAGTAATATTTTGTACTACTTTTCTCCTTTAATACCAGCGAAGGTCACGACTACATCGGCTGTGGTTTTATCGATAAACGACGCAATCTCATTGATGGCAAGAATCTGTTCGACATTCTCAAGGTTCTCTACCTCAAATATAAGCGTCCCATCCACTCCCTCACTGTTAAATTGGCGTATTCTACTCCCATCATCAAGTTCATAGAATGATTGTCCAACTAATCGACCTCCATAGGCCAGTGTTGCACGTCCATCAAGCGCTAATGTATCTCGTATTTTATAGTACATTTGCTCAATTTCACTCACTTTGGTATTTGGCATCGAATATTGAATAACCAGCACTTTGCCCTGTATCTGGGCAGGAAATATTGGATGATTTGTGTCTTCACAGCCAACAATACATCGATGGAGTCCAAAACTATAATTCTCGGCCACAGCTGCTTCCTTAACAGGGGCAGCTTTAAGAAGTGTTTCAGAACCTGTTAATTTAATGAACGATTCAGCCGAATGGTATAGTACCACTGCTAGCGTATCGTGATCAGGTAATGGCGCCTCACCCATCCTAATACTCTGCGCACCTTCGCGAGAAAAAACCAAACGAGAGTATTTAAAAGCCAATGGACCAACGATAGCATCGTACTGTGTCGACAGCATCTGTTTATCTTTAGTCGTCCACCAATTGATTGCTGCAAGCGGCCCTTCAATAGATGAGCAACCATCTATCGCTATGACTCCTGTAGCGCGAATGACACCATGTCCTTTTAACGTTCGAGTCTCAACAGGGCGATCACTGATATCATCAATGTATTCAGAGGGAGCACTAGCACACGATTCAACATTCCCATCGACAACCTTTACAGATGCACCTTTATTTATTCCAATTCCTTTACTTTCAGTATATTCGGTACTGCATGAAGGGATCACTACCAGTGTAATAATAAGTCCAAACATATTTTTTATACGCTTAAAACCTGAGTTTTTAAATTTTACCATAGCCATTAATAGACTCCTTTTTTAACGTGGATAATCAAACAAACATTGGAAGTGGAAGTAAAAGTAACACTGAACATTACTTTTACTTTTCACAATGATGTTAATCATTTAGACGGTATGAGTGCTAGCAATGCAGGACTCGCATACCTTCTGTTTCTTTAAGATGGTTAATACTAAATTATGTGACAGTACTCCCTGCATTTTTTGCTCTTCATTTAACGATAAAAGCCTTAACACATGACTTAAGTTGCACTAAATTAGTCATTAACCTTTTTCTTAACACTTTTTTTGATTGGTTTTTTAGTACTTTTTTTCACGCTTTTTTTTACCGGATTCTTGGTGCTTTTCTTAACACTTTTCTTTACGGGGTGCTTAACCGTCTCTTTAATAACTGTTTTTTTAACAACTTTTTTTACTGGTTCATTAATTACATTTGCATTAACATCATAAGTAATTGATGAAGTAGATAAAACGAGAAATATAACGGTTGGGATCACATTTTTATTGATTGTCATTATTAACCTCACATGTATTTATATGAATAAGTGCTTTAATTAGCCGAATAAGTTTCAGCCAATTCATACTAGCAGTATAGATCATTCGTTTATGATTATATGTAAATAAATTATAATAAATATATTTATATTTATATTTATATTTATATAACAATTTCATATGACCACCACTTAATTCAACCGTTAAACAAACATAAGTAATACGACATGCTAATATAATAATAAGTAAATACTAGATTCCAGCATCACTTCACAATTAAATTATTAGACTAAACGAGTATATTAAATTTTATTATTACTTGAATAAAAGACCTATCCTGTAGACAAGTATTCCTGATCAAGCACGACTGGGCATCTGACTTTTCATCAGTTAGATGAGATCAGAATGCCCTTATGTAGTCCCTAAGTAGATAAGCAAATTAACTATACCTCTAAATATCTAGAGGAAAATAGAAAGAGCCGGAATATTTATCTTTTAATTTATAATAAGTTTATCGCTTTAGTCTTCGGCATGGTTGCATTCAATAAACGTACAACATCGTCATATTCTACATACCCACGATCTTCACCACCCAAGTATTTAAAAATAAGTCCAGCTTCAATGCCTCCTGCACTGCTGATCTCAACGTTTTGCTCAGCACAAATATCTAATTTAACTTCCATAATATCATTCTGGTCTAAACGGCCCTGAGGATCGGCTTTAGCCAGTAATTTATCTAAGGTATTACTACGAGTCACATCATTGACTTCTGTATCGCCATAGCTAAATGTGAAACCACATTCATGAGCAACACCTCTGGCTTTATGTAAATTGGTAATATTAACATGGCCAATTTGAGCCTTACCGTAATAGACGTCAGACGGATACGTTAACTGTCCAGCCGAAACTAAAGTGGCAACAGTACCACAGCCGAGAATACCACAGCCAAACTCTTTTGCTTTTGTGGTGAAGTCAATCAGTCCTACCATAATATCACTATTATTTTCAGGATGTTCAGAATCAAACAGACCAGCCCTTTCTAACATACGTATGAATGGACATAATACCGCTTTATTTTCTGTCCTTTCGCTATCTGCTGCAATACTCGGATAGGCTGCTATAAGTTCTTCACTTGTTAATGCTCGGCTTGTTAATTCAGCACTTGTTAATGCTTCATTGGCTTGTGAGACACACAATAACTGAAAAATCATTAGAAATAGTAAAATTGCTTTATTCATTTTATTTTGTCCTGTAAATTATATGACGGTCGATACCACTCAATATCACAACAATTATAACATTAAACAAACAACCCTTACTATCAAATACTTAACGACGGTAAATTGGAAAGCGTAGGAATAATAATGGACGCCTAAAGAGTGAGGCTACAGTCAAATATTGGTAACATATCCCCTAGCAACGAGAAAAAATGGGTCAATAGAAGGGGGAAATGTTACGCTAGCACCAAGCCAAACACATGATGTTGAGCCACTCCCAACTTTGGTTAAGTACATGACACCAGTAAAAGGCAGATAAATAAACAATAAGCGTTAATCTGGCGAAAATGATTAACTGATGCCGTTTCCTTTGTTGCTTGGCAATCCGTATAATCATGGTCGAATAACAACAGTATCCCAATAGCGAGGCCCTGTGTCACATACCTATATTCCGCTTGAACAATATAAACGTAAATGGATCTTTAACCATAAAGATCTACCCGTTACCGAAGAAGATAAAGCATTAATAAAACCGTTAGATCAAAAAAGTTCCATGCTGATTTGGAATAAGTGGATCAGTAATCGGAGTAGCCATTCGGAACAATTCACTAAAGGTGATTGGGCTGCTAAAGACGATGCGTGGATCGGTAGCCATGATTGGCAAGCAGCTTGGGATAGTGAAAACCCAGCATTACCAGACATGTTTGCCGATTTTTTTGATTGGAAAAATGACCTAACTGTTTACTTTTGCTATGAAAAGTATCAAGTTATAGAAACTCAGTGGGATGTGTTTATTCGTAATTGGAAATGTTTTCTATTTTTCGATGATGGTCCATTGCTCATTTCACCGAAACAAAAGCAAACCGCCTTTATACATCAAAACGGTCAATTTCAGCTAGGTCAACGCGGCTAAATATATTTATATAAACAAATAAGAGGTTATACGATGTCCCTCATTGATACACTATCAACATTAACACTAGCGGGTTCATTATTACTTACTGCTAATGTGCACGCCATCGAAGTCTCTGGGGTTCAAATCCCCGAAACAATAACCTTATCTCAGCAAGATTTTCAATTAAATGGAGCGGGGGTTCGTAGTAAATTTTTTATCGATTTATATATCGGTAGCTTATACCTGACCACGAGAAACTCAGATGCTGTAAGCATTATCGATGCTGAAAAATCTGTGATCCGCTTAAACATAACATCAGGCATGATCACTGCTGATAAGATGCGAGATGCCATTAGGGAAGGATTTGATGATGCTACAGAAGGTGATATGACCCTAATCCAACCTGAAATAAATATCTTTATGGCACTATTTAATGAAGAAATTAAAGAAAGTGATCAATTTACGTTGTTCACAAGCAAAACTTCAGGGGTGACGGCCTATAAGAATGGTACTGCACAAGCAACCATTAAAGGGGAAAATTTCAGACAAGCACTGCTAAAAATTTGGTTAGGCGATGAACCTGCTCAAAATAGTCTGAAAAGAAGCATGCTAGGACAATAAATTCAAGAGTGATTCAAAGGGGAATAAACAGGTGTTTACCCCTCTTTTTGCTTTTCTTAAAAGCGGTATTCTGCCACTAGTGCTAATGCACCTTGACCATCTATACTCTCAATCTGTACTTGCGGCGTATTAAGCTCAAGTTCACCATCAGAATAATACCCAGTGTAGCCTGTTAATCGTATCGATTCTGATATGCTCCACGTTGCTCTCAAAAAGCTTACAAATTCATTCACTTCAACTGTCGTATCATCACCTTCAAGTAAGAATCTTTGAGTACGTCTTGCGCCTCCAAAACCAAAATCAATATTTGAATTCATTCGATAACTCAGCTCTAAACCTGCAGAGCCGGTAAAACCTGCATCAAAAGGATTACCTAGTCTCCACGATGGGCTAATTTGCCAACTAATAATTGGGTATGGCATTATTCTAACATCGGAAATGTCATTAAGGTAAGCAACTCCAACACCGAATAAGCTCCCATGTTCAAATCGATACATACCAGAAACAACTATCCCATAGCTAGCGGCATCGTTCGATGAAGCTGTGTCAACATAAGCAAATTGCACTTGAGGGGCTAGCATAAACATCCACTGTTCATCCATGCGATAGCTCAGCGAGATCCCTGCTTTATAGCGATGCACTTTTTGCCAACCATTATACGTACCACCAAATAGTGAGCTATCGTTTTGTTGCCAATCATAATTCAACTCACCATACCCTAAATTGAAGCCTAACGACCATTGCGGTGCCAAAACCACACGAGCTTTAGCATCAAACTGCAATGAATCCCTTTGTAGTGACTGTTCACCATCACCAATATCGGCTTCTTCTGAACCAATGGTTGAAACAGATAAACTAAAAGGGAGTGAGCCTGTCTTAGCTGCCCCGATCGCTGCAGAGGAATAACACTGAGAAATGAAAGATGTAACCAATAATAATGATGTTGTAAATAGAGGACGACGGATCATGCTAACTCCTTTAGCGATAATTGATAGCTTATTACTCTTGGCTTTACTCACGATTTATCCTATTAAAAATAAGATAGCCCTTAATAATATACAACAAAAAACTATCAAAGTTAGCCACTAAAGTAGTGTAGACAGTCTCGTTCTTTAGAAATACACTATACTATAAAAATTAACAATAATAATACTGGAAATCAACTAAGGCAACATATCAGGATGAGAATTTTAAGCCATATTTTCCAGAATAAAACGTTCATAGGTATGCTGTTGCTTCTTTCTCTGAGTGGGTGTCAGCAGGAAGTTAATACTCACAGTAAGCAAGTTAAATTTCAAACGGTTACGACTGACACCTTAGTCCCATCACTCTCCTATCAAGATACATTACAATTTACAGGTACTATCCGGGCTGGAAACACCACAGGAATTGGCTTTGAACTAGCCGGAAAACTTAAAAGCATCACTGCTGACAGTGGCGATAGAGTAGAAAAAGGCAAATTACTGGCACAATTAGACACTCGTCTATTAGAGGCTAAAAGACAAGAAATAGATGCCAGTTTGTCACAAAATAATGCCGATCTGAATCTCGCTAAAAGTACCCTAAATCGTAGCCTAGAATTACAACTGAAAGGTTACATTTCAGAGCAGCAACTTGATGAACTAAAAAGACAACTCAACAGCCTACTTGCGGCGAAAAATAAGCTCCTTGCATCAAAGCACGCTAATGCACTGAGAATTGAAAAATCCTCTCTTTTTGCACCTTTTGATGGCATTATCAGCCGAAGACATAATAATCTGGGCGCAGTCGTAGCATTAGGAATGCCAATATTTACCTTAGTACAAAATAAAAATCCCCAAGCGTTCATCGGTGTCCCAGTAAAATTTGCTCAACAGCTCAAGGCCAAACAAAATGTGTCATTAAAAGTGGGGGATAAGAAATACTTAGCCCAAATAGCTGGCATAGGAGCGGAAGTTAATCCTATTACACGGACGGTACCATTAAGATTATCACTGCCCATTGATGCACAAGTGATAAACGGTGAGTTAGCCCATTTAGTTTATAAAACACACATCCAGAAAACCGGTTATTGGGTACCCATTTCCGCACTCACCGATGGTATACGCGGACTATGGAACCTCTATGTGATAATCCCCACGAATCCTTCAGATTTAGACAACACCTTTAATATTGAGCGCCGTGATATTGAGATTATTTACACCAAAGGTGAGTTAGCCTATATCCAAGGTGCAATAAGCATTAATGAGGATTATGTCAGTCAAGGATTGCATAAACTCGTTGTTGGCCAACAGGTCAAACGCAATACTACCGTAGCAGCTAGGTAGCTTATGATTAAAGCATTTGTCGAAAATGGTAGACTCACAAGCCTCTTTATTGCTCTACTAATTGTTGCGGGGTTAAGTGCTGTATACAGCTTGCCTAGAATGGAAGATCCTGATGCTACAATACGTATCTCAGCAGTGATCACTCACTATCCAGGAGCGTCATCAGAGCGAGTGGAAGCTTTAGTCACTGAAGTCCTTGAGGAGCAGCTCCGTAGACTCGAAGAGATTAAACTAGTCCAATCTACCTCTAGGCCAGGTATTTCAGTGATCCAACTTGAACTTAAAGATGACGTTATTGATACCGCTCCAGTTTGGTCCCGTGCAAGAGATTTAATTGCAGATGCCAAACCATTGCTCCCAACAGCCGTACAAAGCCCCACTTTAGATGATCAAATAGGCTATGCCAGCACTGCGATTTTAGGCCTAGTATGGAAAGGGAGTGGAGAAGTACGTGTCGATATGCTAAACCGCTATGCTAAAGAATTACAAAGTCGCTTACGACTCATAAGCGGCACTAACTTCGTTAACCTCTATGGCAACCCCACCGAAGAAATTCTAGTGCAACTTGACGGCAACAAAGTCAATCAACTGCACCTAACTCCAGCTTCAATTGCACAGATCTTAAAAAATGCCGACACTAAAGTGTCTGCTGGTGAAATTAATAATAATAAGTTTAGGGCATTAATCGAAATATCTGGAGAACTGGATTCACTCACCCGGATCCGCCAGGTCCCGTTAAAAATTGATGAACTCGGGCAGATCATTCGATTAGGAGATGTGGCAACAATAACAAGAGAAACTAAAACGCCCGCTCATTCAATTGCCTTAATAGAACAAAATCAAGGTGTGATGGTTTCCGCCCGTATGCTCGATAATACTCGCGTTGACTTATGGCTAGACAAAGTCAGAATTGTCGTTGACGAGTTACAAACTAGCGTTCCTGCCAATATAGAGATCCAATGGCTATTCGATCAAGAGGGTTATACCAGTGATCGACTCAGCAGCTTAGTACAGAGTCTCTTACTCGGTTTTGTCATTATTTTAATCGTGCTAATGTTAACACTGGGATTACGTAATGCTGCACTTGTTTCTCTATCTTTACCATTAACGGCATTGTTTACCTTAGCCTGTATGAAATTGATAGGCCTACCAATTCACCAAATGTCCATCACAGGTCTCGTCGTCGCACTGGGGATCATGGTTGATAATGCGATTGTTATTGTCGATGCTATCGCACAAAGGCGGCAACAAGGTTTATCTCAACTTGAAGCAGTACGTAAAACCTTACATCATTTTTGGTTACCTTTAGCCAGCTCAACCATTACCACAATGCTGGCTTTTACTCCGATAGTGTTAATGCCTGGTGCAGCCGGAGAGTTTGTCGGAGGGATCGCCATTTCGGTCATGTTTGCCCTCATCGGTTCCTACTTAATCTCCCACACACTAATAGCAGGACTTGCCGGACGCTTTGGTGACGATGGAACTCAGCATTGGTATCAACGTGGAATAAAACTTACCTTCGCCAATCAATTGTTCAACACTACATTATCAAGGGCATTGAAAAGGCCCCTATTATCAATATTGCTCATCACTACCATTCCCGTTATCGGATTCTTGACCGTCAGCCAGATGACTGAACAATTCTTCCCACCGTCAGATAGAGATATGTTTCAAATTGAGGTTTACCTACCCTCTCATGCCAGTATCGAGAGCACTAGGTCCTACGTCGAAACCATCGATTTTCAATTACGCAAAACCGCAAGTATTATCCGAATTGACTGGCTTATTGGCGGTAACATTCCTTCTTTTTACTACAATCTTCCTCAACGCCAACAAGGTGCAAGTCATTATGCCCAAGCCATGATTAAAGTCTCAGATTTTAATACTGCCAACACATTAATCCCGCAACTTCAGCAGCAGCTCGATGCTCACTTTCCACAAGCTCAGATCTTGGTTCGCAAGTTAGAACAAGGCCCACCGTTTAATGCCCCTGTTGAGTTAAGAGTATTTGGGCCTAATTTAGATCAACTTAGGCTCCTTGGAGATGAAGTAAGGCGAATTTTAAGTAACACACCTGATGTTATTCACACTCGATCGACGCTAAGTGCTGGCGCGCCTAAAGTTTGGTTTAAAATAAATGAAGATGCTAGCTTAATGAGCGGCTTGAATTTATCTGATATTGCCAAACAAATCAGAATGGCTACCACAGGGATCAATGGAGGAAGTTTACTTGAGCAAACAGAATCACTGCCCATCAGAGTCAGATTACAGGAAAGCACAAGAAGGCAACAAACAACACTATCAGGGATAAATTTATTGTCAGCCTCCGGTACTGGGATCCCTCTTTCTGCTCTTGCAAGCAATCACATCGAAGTGAGCCGAGGCGCGATCCCACGCAGAGATGGCCAGAGAGTGAATACAATTGAAGCCTATATTGTCAGTGGCGTGCTCCCACAAGAGGTCCTTGATAGTGCAAAAGAACGCATCAATGCAATGACTTTGCCTGCGGGTTACCGTGTAGAAGTCGGGGGTGAAAGTGCAAAACGTAATGAAGCTATTGGTAAATTATTATCCAATCTTGGCCTTGTCATCACCTTGCTACTTGCCACTGTCGTACTATCTTTTAACTCCTTTAGGTTAACAGCAATCATATTTTTTAGCGCTCTACAATCTGTTGGACTTGGTTTACTTTCGGTCTTTGTATTTGGTTATCCATTTGGGTTCACTGTGATTATTGGTTTACTTGGACTCATGGGATTGGCCATCAATGCTGCCATTGTTATTTTAGCTGAACTCGAAGCTCAAGATGATGCGAGGCAAGGAAATATACAAAGTACCGTTACTGTGGTTTCCAGCTGTTGCCGTCATATAGGATCAACAACCATTACAACAGTAGGTGGCTTCTTACCCTTAATTATCGCTGGAGGTGGCTTTTGGCCCCCCTTTGCCATAGCCATTGCAGGTGGAACGCTGTTAACAACCCTCTTATCGCTCATTTGGGTCCCCGCTGTGTACCACTTAATCATGAAACCCAAAAACAGTGCTCTCCACTCATAATGCCAATGGCATTAAATAAATGATCAATTCAAGGTCTGCTATAAAGCCAGTTTCAAAGCCCTCTATACTGGGTTGAATGATTTAGATATACAACTGTATACATACATCAAGAGTCATGCAGGAAACAGGAATCCAGAGCTGAGAATAATAATTTTAGCTTCAATCATCCGCTAGCCACATGGATCATAAAAAATCCCGTAAGAAAAATATTCTTACGGGATTTTTTTATCGCTTCACACTAAAATACGACGAGTCATTCATCTTTATTTTCAGTGTCTCTGTCCATATTTTCGGTTGTCTCAAGCCATAAAGCATTAATAATACCAAATGAACACGCCAATAATACACCCAACATCCAAGCAAAGTACCACATAATATCAGCTCCTTATCAGTATAATGATGTCTTATTATTATCAATAAAATCACGAGACAAACGACCAAACATCTTCATATAAGTATAAATTGTGTAGCTAAGTACAATAGGGATAAAGATAATCGCAGCCCAAGTCATTACTGTTAACGACATTTCACTTGCTGTTGCATCCCACATAGTCAAGCTCACGTTAGGATCGAGTGATGATGGCATAACAAAAGGAAACATTGCCGCACCACAGGTTAGGATCACAGCAGCTATCGCTAATGAACTAAAGAAAAAAGCACAACCTGACCAATTCAAACGACTTGATAGAAAAACAAGGATAGGCATCGCTAACCCCAATATTGGAAACAACATAGTGAACGGGTATTTATCATAGTTTGTTAACCATGCTCCAGCCTCTATCGCTACCGTTTTCAATGTTGGATCTGATATGCCATAAGTATCAATCGTCGATGTGATCACATAGCCATCGATACCATTCACTAACCAAACACCCGCGCCGGCAAAACAGATAAATAAAACAATGGCAAATATTTGAGAGGCATTTGCAGCCCGTACTCTCAACTCACCTTCAGTTTTCATTTGTAACCAGGTCGCACCTTGCATCATAAACATACTGACACAGACAACACCGGCCAGTAATCCAAATGGATTTAACAAACCGAAGAAACCACCATGATAAGTTGCACGTAAGTACTCATCAAAATTAAAGGGAACACCTTGCAATAAATTACCAAATGCAACACCAATAACTAACGGCGGCACAAAACCACCCACAAACAGTGCCCAGTCCCATGACCTACGCCACCTTGGATCTTCTATTTTAGAACGGTAATCAAAACCGACAGGACGTAAAAACAAGGCAAACAATACCAACATCATGGCAACATAGAATCCAGAAAAAGACACGCCATAAACCATAGGCCAAGCAGCAAACAACGCCCCACCAGAGGCAACTAACCAAACTTGGTTACCATCCCAATGAGGGGCTATCGAATTAATCATAATACGACGTTCAGTATCATCTTTACCAATCACCGGTAATAGTGCACCCACGCCCATATCAAAACCATCGGTAACGGCGAAGCCAATAAAGAGTACGCCAATCAGCACCCACCAGATCAACCTCAACATTTCATAATCAAACATAATCCGCTCCTCGCTCAGGCATCTATATTTTCAAAGTGATAACGACCAGTCTTTAAACTACTAGGACCTTTACGAATAAACTTAATCATTAAGTAGGCTTCGATAACAAGCAGCACAATATAAAATAAAGAAATGGATATAATGCTAAACCAAAGATCACTTACTGATAGACTTGAGGCTGACATAAATGTTGGCAATACTTCTGAGATAGTCCAAGGTTGACGGCCATATTCAGACACAAACCAACCACACTCAATCGCAATCCAAGGTAAGGGTAAACTGTACAGTGCAGCTTTCAATACCCAAGGTTTTTCTTCAATTTGATGACGCGTACTCTGCCAAAATGCCGCAGCGAATACCACCAGCATAATAATCCCTGAGCCTACCATGGCACGAAACGACCAAAATATGGGGGCAACATTTGGGATAGAATCCTTAGCAGCAGCCATAATTTGTTCTTCGCTTGCATCAACGACTTTATCCGTATAGCGCTTCAATAAAAGCCCATAACCTAAATCAACCTTAGCCTCATCGAATCTTGCTCGTAATTCAGGAGTGTCGTTACCTGCACGTAGCTCAGTTAACATGGCGTAAGCGTCCATCCCATTACGGATCCGCACTTCATGCTCATCAATCAAATCATGAATACCTATCACCTGCTCATCAAGAGAACGAGTTGCAATGATCCCCATCGCATAAGGAATTTTAATCGCATAATCAGTCTGCATCGTTTCTTGATTAGGGAATCCCACTGCGGTAAAAGCCGCAGGTGCTGGCTCTGTATGCCACTCAGCTTCAATAGCAGCAAGCTTAACACGTTGTGCTTCACCCACTTTATAACCAGATTCATCACCCAATACGATAACCGACAGAATTGACGCCATCCCAAAACTGGCTGCAATAGCGAATGAACGACGCGCAAAAGGGAGATCGCGTTTCTTCAAAATATAATAAGAGCTAATAGCAAGCACAAACATAGCACCAGCAACATAACCGGATGCAACCGTATGTACAAACTTCACTTGAGCAACAGGATTAAACAACACATCAGCGAAACTAGTCATCTCCATTCGCATCGTTTCATAATTAAATACTGATCCAGCGGGGTGCTGCATCCACCCATTTGCAACCAAGATCCACAAGGCTGACATGTTCGATCCCAAGGCGACTAACCAAGTTATCGCAAGATGCTGCCCCTTACTAAACCTATCCCAACCGAAGAAAAACATACCGACTAAAGTCGACTCAAGGAAAAAAGCCATTAAGGCTTCGATAGCCAGTGGCGCACCAAATATGTCGCCGACATAATGAGAATAGTAAGACCAATTAGTGCCGAACTGGAACTCCATAGCAAGACCTGTGGCCACACCCAGAGCAAAGTTAATGCCGAACAGCTTACCCCAAAATTTAGTCATGTCTTTATAGATTTGCTTACTGGTCATCACATAGAGTGATTCCATTATCGCAAGTAAAAAAGCTAGACCCAAAGTTAAGGGAACAAACAAGAAGTGATACATGGCGGTCATCGCAAATTGAAAACGTGATAACTCAACAACCTCTTCTAAAATCATTGGTGACTCCTTAGGTGATACATCCATTAGTCATGAGTCAATTCAGATCATTCATCACTAATGCCTATTGAGGAATTTAGCGGTAATCGCCTACAATGCGGTTAAATTATATCGACGATTACACTGCATATTTTATTTATAAACCATGTTTTCAGACTATTACGCCCTAATTTCTGGCTCTACACGTTCAACGACTCCTCACAAAAAATAAAAACATACGCAATGCATAAATAAAGAATAACTTACTAGAGGCTTATGTTCCGTAATTTAACTCAATTAAGCGCCATATCACCTCTATTTTATACCATTCAAAATTGTTCAAAATCAATCAATCACTCTGTTTAAAGTGGATTTTGGGCTTAAGGACACAGTTCCATACACTGCAGCCTTGACTTTAAAAGGAAAATATGAAGCCAATAACAGGTTATGGGTATACCTATATTTTCAGTTAGTTTAAGAAGACCAAATAACTCTTGCAGCATAAAGAACAAAAAATTATTTTTATCATCAGTTTTATCAATGCTGACTTAACGACAAAAATTACACCCAACCCATTATTAAATAACAATAAAGCATAAAAAAATAAATTTGAAATTGAAATACACAAAAAATATTGATTAGTTTTAATAATGATAAAATACAATTTTTTTAGTTTGATGAGCCCCGTATTTCAACATATCATGCACTGGTATTCAGGAGATAGCACGTGAATCCGGTGAAGCTACCCGGCACAAGTAAACTCCGATCATCTATTTATTACACCACTGTGTGGAGAGACAAAATGAAAAAATTATTCGATCGTATAGTCAATAGCTACAAGCGTGTTTTTGTTGAACTTTATACCGCTAGAGAGCTATAACTTCACTTTTTAACATGCCAATGTTACTTGAAGTTTTATAAGTGCAAAAGTAACCACCTTTCGGTTAACCTAGGTGGTTTTTTGTTATCTTAAAGTCAATAGTTCCACTTTCAATTGCACTAGATGAATTCATATTCGTAGCTCACCGCACTATTTATTTTTTACCTATACTCAAACAACCTCAAGATACGGGATCTGTGGAAGCCTCCGTCGAATATCAGCACAGCCTTAGTGCTATCAAACTACCATAGTCTCAATCACAGCCTTATTCAGTCATCCAATAGGAACTCTGAAGCGAGCATCTTGAAGTGGCCTGTACATACCATTACCTTAACTGCTCACAAAATGAAACCTGCCTAAGTGACTCTTTGTTAAAATTCATCTTACACCAACATATTTAACTCAATGCAAACGATTAGTTATATTCATTTTATTAGTCAGTTAAATAAAAAAAGCTTCGAAAGTATCGAAGCTTTTTTTTATTACGTTACCCTAGTATAGGATATTTAACCCATTTCAACACGTGCATTTCTGAACATTCTCATCCAAGGGCTATCTTCTCCCCAAGCATCAGGGTGCCATGAATTTGCTACCGTTCTAAATACACGCTCAGGATGCGGCATCAAAATTGTCACACGTCCATCAGAACTACAAAGCCCAGAAATAGCATTTGGAGAGCCGTTAGGATTTTGTGGATACTGAGTCGCTATTTCACCGTTACCATTAACGTACCTAAGTGCAATAGTCCCTGACGCTTCTGCGACAGCTAACGCTGCTGAGGAGCTAAATTCAGCACGCCCTTCACCATGAGAAACAGCAATTGGCATACGAGAGCCTTGCATCCCTTGTAAAAAGAGTGATGGATTATTCTGTACTTCAACCAAAGTAAAGCGCGCTTCGAAACGCTCAGAGCGATTACGTACGAACCTAGGCCAATGTTCAGTGCCCGGAATAATGTCTTTTAACGTCGATAACATCTGACAACCGTTACAAACTCCTAAAGATAGGCTGTCATTACGTTCAAAGAACTGACTAAACTGCTCACGAGCATGACTGTTAAACAAAATAGACTTAGCCCAACCTTCACCAGCGCCCAGTACATCGCCATAAGAGAAGCCACCACAAGCGGCTAAGCCTTGGAAGCTATCTAAGGTCACACGGCCGCTGAGAATGTCACTCATATGGACATCAGTACTTTCAAAGCCTGCACGATTAAATGCCGCTGCCATTTCTAAATGTGAATTAACCCCCTGCTCACGCAAGATAGCGATTTTAGGCGCGATGCCTTTTAAAATGTAGGGTGCAGCAACGTCTTCACTTGGATTAAATTTAAGATCAACGGTTAAACCAAGATCGCTCACATCTTGCTTAAGTGCAAATTCTTCATTAGCACACTCAGGGTTATCGCGCAGTGACTGCATCTGATGCGTCGTTTCAGCCCAAATAGCCCTTAATGCTGTACGTGATTCAGCAAACAACTCACGCTGACCATCACAGATGGTTATGCTGTCTTCTGATGTTAACGAACCAATCACATGACACCCAACACCCGCGGCGATAAATTTAGCTTTAATGTCTTCACTTTGTGAACGACTTACTTGTAACACACCACCTAGCTCTTCATTATATAAACGTTCAATATCGCTGCCAGAAACAGAAGATAGATCAATTGCTAAACCAGTATGCCCCGCAAAAGCCATTTCAACTAACGTAGTAAATAAACCACCGTCACTGCGATCATGATAAGCAATAACAGTGCGATCACTGACAAGAGGCTGCATCACTTCAAAGAAGCCACGTAGTAAGCTAGCATCTTGAAGATCTGGGGCAATGTCTCCTAATTGGCCATATACTTGAGCAAGGCATGAGCCACCAAGACGATTGTGACCAGCACTCAAGTCGACAAATAAAAGATCTGTTTGACCTTTATCACTACGCAGTTCAGGCGTTACCGTATTGCGAATATCTTGTACTGCACCGAATGCTGTAATAACTAAAGACATAGGAGAAGTCACTGCTTTATCTACGCCTTTATCTTCCCAAGCTGTCTTCATCGACATCGAATCTTTCCCCACTGGAATGGTCAGTTCCAATTGCGGGCACAGCTCTTCACCAAT